>JBDRQG010000406.1:0-28580 GCA_043826475.1 bacterium | reverse complement strand
CGGAGCTTTTCCAGGGATTGGTGCTGAAGAGCGAGGGCAGGCAGAAGCGATAGCATACAATATTAAGCTGATGTCCCGTCTAAAAGTCACTATCATTATTGTTATAATCGGTGAAGGAGCATCAGGTGGTGCTCTCGGAATAGGGGTAGGTGATGCCGTCATGATGCTGGAATATTCCTGGTATTCTGTAATATCTCCCGAAGGCTGTGCAGCAATTTTATGGCGGGATGGCGCAAAAGCACCTGAAGCTGCCGAAGCTCTGAAAGTAACTTCATATGATAATAAAGAGCTAAACGTTATCGATTCTATTATACCGGAACCAGAATGCGGCGCTCACACCGATCCGATTGCAGCGGCTGAAAATGTAAAAAAAGCCATTTTGGAAGCTTTAAATAAATGTGAAAAAATGTCAACCGATGAACTCCTGCTCAACAGGCTTAAAAAATATCGAGCCATGGGAGTTTTTGAGGAGTAGTATATGTCTATACCTGAGAAATTATTAAGCAAGTTGGTATGTCCCCAGTGTAAGGAAAAAATAGAAGTAAACGACAATCAGGAAAGTTTGGTATGTAATAAGTGCCAGCTTAAATACAGAATTGTTGATAATATTCCAGTTCTCCTGAAGGATGAATCGGAAAAGCTGTAAAAAGGAAAATAATGAAACTCTCGAAATTTTGTGATGAAACGCTGGTAAGGTTTGATCTTGATGCATCAAATAAGGAAGATATCATCAAGGAACTTGTTGAATTGGTTTCAGGATCTCCAATGGTAAAAGATGCCGAGAAACTTTTGAAAGATGTTCAGGACAGAGAAAATCTCGTTACTACCGGTGTGGGGTATGGTGTCGCGTTTCCGCATGCAAAAACAAAATCAGTCAAAGGGATAATAATTGCTTTTGGAAGGTGTGCCAAGGGCGTTGATTTCGATGCGATGGATCATAAAAAAGTTCACATATTTTTTCTGATCGCTGCACCGGAAGATGCCATTGGTGCTCATCTGAATGTGATGGCCAGATTATCATACCTGATGAAATCCGAAGAAAACCGCCAAAAGTTGATGCAGGCATCCTCGCCGGGAGATGTTCTGACTCTTATTGATAACGTAGAATAATCTTAAAGAAGGCAGGGACGCCGCTTTTATGAACTGGATTTCAACACAGTTTTCCAGGCACGGGCGATACATTAATGTAACCGCTGTCCTGATTCTTAGTATTTTTTTTATATTCGGACCGAAAATTATCACTGAGACAATTGATCATACTATTCTAGCCGGATTATATTACCCCTTCTACAAAATTGAAAATTTCTTTAAACTAATGGTTTCCCAGGCAGAAGCAAATGATCAGTTGCGCGAATCACTGATGGTTCTCTCGCTGCAATTATCCGAATATGAGGAAATCCAGCGTGAAAATATAAGATTAAGAGATGCTCTTGGCTTTAACCCCCCTTCAGGTTATCATTTGCTGCCGGCTGAAGTTATCTCTGTTTCAGGATATAAAATGTCAATGTCAGCTATTATTAATCAGGGAATGAATGATTCGGTTTTTAATGATGATCCTGTGATCAATCAGGATGGTCTGGTAGGAAGAATTTCATCAACAACCCCTGATCATGCCACGATTCAACTGTTAACCGATCCATCAAATAGAGTAGCAGCCCGGGTGGCATCAAGCCGAGAGATGGGAATTGTCAAATACAAGGTCCTCAGCGGAATGATTCTGGATAATTTCCCGCTGCACGGCTCAATAACAGTTGGCGATACGATTATTTCTTCCGGTCTCGGAGGAATTTATCCCTCAGGATTAATTTTAGGTTATGTAACAGAAATAAATAGAGATGAAAGTGAACCATTCTGTCTGGTCAAGTTAATGCCGGCGGTTAATTTTCATTCGATCGATGAAGTCTTTGTGTTAAAGACTGAAGGTGAAATGTGAGAATTATTCCTTTTTTTATATATCTTCTTATAATTGCTCTGTTTAAAGTTATCCTTCAGGATCTGACCACAATCTATGGTATCAGTATCAATATTACTGCTTTGCTGGTTATGATTGTCGCTATCTACAAATCCGAAATGATTTCATTGTGGTTTGGATTTATTGCCGGCCTGGTTTTATCGGCGGGCTCACCTCAACATTTCGGAGCGTATGTCATTACTACTGCTGCGCTAGGTATCGTTACATATCATTCTCGGGAGAGGCTGAATCTGGATTCATTGTATTCCCGACTGTTGCTGATCCTCTTTGGGGTAATTCCATATAGCGCCTTGATACTACTGATCAACAATATTGATGGCTTCGGATATTTATTTATTACCAATATTCTTCCGAGTGCAATTTATACGACTTTGATTGGCTGGGTCTTTTTCCTTATAAAAGAAGATCGCATCACATTATTCAAGATTAAGTCTCTCTTTTAAACATCATGAAGCAGCTTATTCTGACCATAGACGAGCGTGAAAAGGCAGCTTTGCTGGTAATCGCTTTAGTTTTTGCCTTTCTTTTGGGAGGATTGTTTAAGCTTCAGATTATTAATCATGAAACATTGGCAGCACAGTCAGAAAATAACCGCCTGCGGGTAATCCCGCTGACACCCAAGAGAGGCATTGTTTTTGATCGTGAAGAAAATCGTATAATCGACAGTCGCCCTTCTTATACTGTTTCAGTGGTTCCGACTGAAATGGTCAAAGGTGTTACAATTGACAATTTGTCAGAACTTTTAGAGCTGGATACGCTTCAAATTCGAAAGAGAATCATCAAGAATACTGTTAGCTATTATCAACCGGCTCCGGTTAAACGGGATGTCCCTTTTGAAAAAATAGCTATTTTGGAAGAGCAAAATTCCAAGTTCCCCGGAGTGATATATCAGATTGATCAGGTTCGCTGCTATCCGGTAGGTTTGGGTTCGGAGGTTTTTACCGGCTATGTTGGTGAAGTATCACAAGGTGATCTTCAATCAGAGAAAAAAGAGAATCTCCGACTGGGCAGCATGATCGGTAAAGAGGGTATCGAAAAGCATTACGATCAGCAGTTAAGAGGCTACGAGGGGACGGAGTATATTGAAGTATCAGCAACAGGGCAGATTCTCGGAACTTATGATGAAAAGCCGGAGATACAACCTACTCAGGGGAGTGATATTACCTTAACTATTGACCTTGACCTGCAGCAAGCCTGCAGTGAAGTTCTGGATACATTCTGCTGCGGGGCAATAGTAGCTGCAGATCCGAGAACCGGAGAGATTCTGGCCATGACTTCGTTCCCAAGTTATGATGCAAATATTTTTTCTTCGGTAATTCCGGAGAGTTTATGGCAGGCAATCTCCAACGATTCATCACATCCTCTGTTAAACAGACCGTTAAAGGGGTTATATCCTCCCGGTTCGACTGTTAAATTTGTTACGGTAGGAGCAGCATTAGAAGAGGGTCTGATAAATGAATTCACTACTTTACAACCCTGTAATGGCGGGTACCAATTCGGCAATCGTTTTTTTCATTGTTGGGATAGAGGGGGACATGGATCATTGACTGCCATTCATGCTTTGGAGCGATCATGCGATGTCTTTATGTATCAACTGGGCTTGAAAATGGGAGTGGATTTACTGAGCAAATATTTTGATCTCTGTGGTTTTGGCAAGAAAACCGGAGTGGATTTACCTGGTGAAGCTCCCGGTTTGAATCCAAATTCCGATTACTACAATAATCGCTACGGTGTGAAAAAATGGACTAAGGGTCTTGTCCTCAATCTATCCATTGGGCAAGGAGAGCTTCTGGTTACACCGCTGCATCTTGTCCAATTTTTCTGCGGTCTGGCAAATCATGGCATTGTACATCCGCCATATATGATAAAAAAAATTACCAGTGCTGATGGAAAAACTACTGAGACAAAACCACAACCTTCTTTTAATCTTCCTTTCTCAGAGAAAACGATGAAAGTTCTGCTCGAAGGAATGAGGTTGGTTGTTCAAGGTGAACATGGAACAGCCAAAGGCCTGAGAACAAAAATGTATACTCAGGGGGGGAAAACAGGAACAGCTCAGAATCCGCATGGCGAGGATCATTCATGGTATGTTGGGGTTGCTCCTCTGGAAGACCCCGAAATTGTAGTTTGTGCTATAGTGGAAAATGCCGGGCATGGTTCCGAGGTGGCAGCTCCGGTTGTGGGAGAAATTATAAAAAGATATATGAATAATAAAAGAAATAAAGATAGTATCGTTGTTATAGATTCAGGGGAAATACAGTAATGTTGAACTATGGCTCATTGGATTGGAAGCTTATCGGAGCAGCTATGCTTTTGTCTCTGATCGGGATTATTTTGATAATGTCTGCTCAATACCATGCTGATTCTGAGTTTGCTCAGCATTATTATCTTAGACAACTGATTTGGTTAGGGATCTCACTTTTAATTTTCACCATTGTAATCTATCTCCCTCTTCGTCTTTTTGATGCCAGCGCTTATCTTCTATATTTTATAACACTGCTCCTCTTAGTTGGCGTATTATTTTTTGGTTCGACCAGAATGGGGGCAATACGATGGTTTTCTTTTGGTCCGATAAATTTTGCCCCTTCCGATCTCGCTAAATTGACTCTCATATTCGGATTAGCACGGTTTTTTTCTTATACAAAATTAGGGGCGGTATCAAAAAGAAAGCTGGGTTTATCTTTGCTTTTGACTGCGATCCCCATGGCTTTGATTTTGAAACAGCCCGATTTGGGGACATCGCTGGTTTTTCCGGTGATTCTGTTCGCTCTTTGGTTCTGGTCGGGATTACCGCCATTATATTTATTCATGATCATATCTCCGATAATCTCGTTGATAGCGGCCAGTCATTGGCTGGCCTGGGCAATATATTTTGCAATTCTTCTTGTCATTCTCTTCATCTCTCGACCCGGAATGATTTTTGGTATTATTACAGTAGTGGCAAATTTAGCTTTTGGAATGGTGACGCCGTTTTTATGGAACAAAATGGCCGATTATCAGAAGTTGAGGATTTTATCTTTTCTTGATCCGGGTAATGATCCCCGCGGAGCCGGGTACCAGATTATCCAGTCAAAAATCGCCATTGGATCAGGCGGATTATGGGGTAATGGTCTTTTCTCAGGCTCTCAAGCAAGGCTCGATTTCCTGCCGGAGCGGCATACCGATTTTATCTTCTCCGTATTGGGTGAGGAATTAGGACTTTGGGGGGCTTTAATAGTCATATTTCTGTTTGGATATATTTTGTACCGGGCAGTAAGGATTGCTGGAAAATGTCGTTCCAGGTTTGTTTCGTTCGTGGTATTTGGTTCAGCATCGATTATACTTTTTCAATTACTCGTTAATATCGGGATGACCTTAGGTGTTATGCCGGTCACTGGCTTGGCATTGCCTTTTGTCAGTTATGGAGGAACATCGCTGGTTCTCTCATGGACACTGGTGGCATTATTGGTTTTAGCCGATTACCACTGGCAAGAATACTAAGTGCTATAGGCACTTTTATTATCCTATGAAAATAATTATGTAGCATATTTCTCTACTTCTGAATATTATCATTAAATGACAACACAAAATCAAAATCCGGACATGAAACATCTGCTGGCTCTTGCCTTTGGAGCTGTCTGTATCAGTTTCGCGCCTGTTTTTGTCAAATATCTTTATCTGCAGGAAATGGGTCCAGTTGCGATTGCTTTTTGGCGGACATTTTTTGGAGCTGTTATTTTATTCGGATGGGGTTTGGTTACCCACAGGCAAATGGTCCTGAAATGGGTGGTGCTAAAATGGGCTATTGTTGCCGGATTTTTATTTTATCTCGACCTTTATGCCTGGCATCATTCGATTATTTATATTGGCGGTGGAATGGCAACTATATTGGGTAACACTCAGGTCTTTGCTACAGCAATATTAGGTTTCTTTTTATTCAAAGAGAGAATTAGTCTCAAGTTTTTCATAGCGGCAATTACCGCTATTTTTGGAGTTGTCTTATTAGTTGGGATTGGGAGTGAGGTTGTATTTACATCAGATTATATCAAGGGAGTAATATTAGGTTTATTAACCGGGTTATTCTATGCTCATTTTATTATAACTTTAAAACATGCCGGGAAGAAAAAGGAATGCCCCGGATTTGTTTGTTTGATGGCTTGGGCGTCATTATCAACCGCTTTCTTTTTCGGTATGACAATGTTTTTTTTCGAAACGGTTTATTTTCCAATCGGATATCAAGCTTGGCTCTTAGCTCTCGGATTAGGTTTAACAGCCCAGGCAATTGGCTGGCGGGCAATTTCAAAAGCTCTTCCCAATCTACCGGCCTCGGTCAGTGGTTTGATTTTATTGCTTCAACCGGTGTTAGCCACATTGTGGGGCTATCTTTTATTTAATGAGTATCTGGTTTTATTGCAGATTATTGGAGCAGTTGTTACGCTGGGTGCAATCTACGTCGGTACGATAAGCAAAAAAAAAGCGGTTTAATCAAAACCGCTTTTCTTAAATAATTAAATAAATCCTATTTGACGAGAACTGATTCTAATCTTTCAGCAATATAATCAGCACCGGATTCAGTCAAGATCAGCGGGGGAGAGATGCGGATAGTATGGCCATGACTGTCATTAGACATAATATCCATATCAAGCAATTGGCGGCAGTATTTCATGGCGTCGCCGTCTTTTACTTCGATCCCTATAAACAGGCCACGATTCCGAACTTCTTTGACAATATGTGAACGATCGGCTATTTCTTTAATTTTACCGGCCAGATATGATCCGATTTTTTGAGAATTATCAACCAGTTTTTCATCGACAATAACATCAAGAGCAACATTACCAGCAACACTTGCTAACGGATAACCGCCATAGGTTGAACCATCACTACCGGGTGTAAAAGCAATATCCATCAGTTTCTTGTTGGTAACAAAACATGAAAGAGGAACCAGACCACCGGAAAGAGCTTTGCCTAAGATTACTCCGTCAGGGATAACATTTTCATGTTCAAAACAGAACATTTTACCGGTTCGTCCCAAACCAACCTGGATTTCATCAGCGAGAAGGAGTAAATCGTTTTTGTCGCAAAGATCCCTGAGTCCTTTAAGGAAGCCTTGAGGAGGAATGTACATGCCCCCTTCACCCTGCATCGGTTCCACAAGTATGCCACAGGTGTTTTTATTTACCGCTTTTTCAACAGCATCAATATCGCCGAATTCAACTGATACAAAACCGGGTGTCAAAGGACCAAAACCCTCTTTATATTTCTTTGAAGAGGAAAAGGAAACAATCGTTACCATGCGGCCATGGAAATTATTATTAAAAACGATAATTTCCTGCTTACCGTCAGGAATACCTTTTACCTTATAACCATAATAACGTGCCATCTTGATAGCGGTTTCAACCGATTCAACCCCGCCGTTTTTTGGTAGAACTTTATTTCCGTTGTTCCCAAAACGAGTACCTAGCTGAGGTACCAGATTAGCTAATTTTTTCAGAAACATCGCAAGTGAGTCTGTGTAGACAACATTCGAGATGACAGATCCATAGCTACCCTGCAACGCCTCAACAAGAGCCTTAACAATTTTAGGATGATGATGCCCCTGATTTGCGGCGGAATATGCAGCCAGACAATCAAGGTACTTTCTACCGTCTTGACTATATAACCATATGCCTTCAGCTTTACGAACAACTAATTTTTGTCGGCTATAATGGTCAGCCCCGAATGTGGATTCGTAGTTCAGAATGGTTTCATCGGGAAGAGTCGAAAATCCGATCTCAGTATTAGTCATTGATTTAACATTGGCCATAAGGCACCTCACAAAAGTAGACAGGTTATTTATATATATATCAACCACAAAATATATGTAAGAATAACCTAAAATACAAGCCTAGTGAATTTAAATTGAATAAATTATTTCGTTATTTTAGGCGCCAATAAAACGAAATAACCTGAAAACAAGTCAAAAATGGTCATTTGAAAAACTATAAAATCTACAAAAAAGTAAACTATTGCTTCTTATGATTGTGAAATTGATAACAACTTATTCCAGAAAGGTCTTGATTTTGAGCCTGTTAATACTATAATTGTCCTGATTTTGACAATATGGAGGAATAATGCCGAAAGTAGTTGATAATCAACAATTAGGTCCGATGGTTTGGAAGATGCTGGTGGAAGTACCACGGTTGGTAGCCAAAGCAAAGGCTGGCCAATTTGTTATTTTGCGAGTAAATGATACCGGGGAAAGAATTCCTATGTCTATCGCCGGTCTTGATAGAGAAAAAGGTTTGTTGATAATTATTTACCAAGTTGTTGGGAAAACTTCAGCTCTGATGACTACGATTGAACCGGGTGGTGAACTCTCAGATTGTGTTGGTCCGCTTGGAATTCCATCTCATGTAGAAAAATGGGGAACGGCCTGTGTTGTTGGCGGAGGGATCGGTATTGCGCCGGTTTATCCTATTGCCAGAGCATATAAAGAAGCTGGTAATAAAGTAATTTCTATTATCGGAGCTCGTAATAAAGATCTTTTATTTTATGAAGATGAACACAAATCTGTGGCTGATGAATTTTATCCCTGTACCGATGATGGTTCTTATGGCCACCATGGCTTCGTTTCTGATGTCTTAAAAAAGCTGCTCGATGAGGGCGAAAAGATCGGGATGATTATGGCCATCGGTCCGGTGCCTATGATGAGAGTTGTTGCAAATCTGACCAAAAATTACAATGTCCCAACCTGGGTCTCTCTGAATCCGTTAATGATTGATGGAACTGGGATGTGCGGTGGCTGTCGGGTAGCGGTTGGTGGTAAAACCAAGTTTGCCTGTGTTGACGGCCCTGATTTTGATGGACATCTCGTTGATTTTGATTTGTTGACTTCGCGTCTGGGAGCATACAAAAATCAGGAACGCAGAGCCATGAAAAGGCTGCTTGAAGATCCCAATTGTCGACTAACGAGGGCTGTCAAAGAATTTAAATATCCTGATGAGATAGTAAAATAAAGCAGGAAGGTGCATCGAAGATGAGTGATAAGGCTGCAGAAAAAAAAGATAAAAAGCCTAAAGGTCCCAACGAGCTTAAAATAAAAGACAGGATGAAAATTCCTCGTCAGGAAATGCCAGCTCAAAAACCGGAAGTGAGGGCTCATAATTTTGAAGAAGTCCCTTTTGGTTTATCCGAAGAACAGGCACTTATTGAAGCTTCCCGTTGTCTTGAATGCCCCAAGGAACCCTGTATAAAAGGCTGCCCGGTAGAAGTTGATATTCCAGCCTTTATAAAATTGATTTTAGAAAAAGATTACGCAGCGGCAGCCAGGAAAATAAAAGAAACCAATGGACTGCCGGCTGTCTGCGGACGGGTTTGCCCACAGGAAGAACAATGCGAAGCAGTATGTGTTACCGGCAAGAAAAACAAGCCGGTTGCTATCGGTTATCTGGAGCGGTTTGTCGCAGACTATGAACGTGAAAATAATCTGGTGGAAATTCCCAAGGTTGCTCCTCCGACTGGCAGAAAAGTGGCTATTGTAGGTGCCGGTCCTGCCGGACTTACAGTTGCCGGAGACCTTATAAAGCTGGGCCATGCAGTTACGATTTTTGAGGCTTTGCATAAACCGGGTGGAGTACTTGTATATGGTATCCCTGAGTTCCGTTTGCCAAAGAAAATAGTTAAAGCTGAATGTGATTTCCTTACAGATATGGGTGTTGAAATTAAAAATTCGACTGTAGTCGGCAAGATGGATACAATAGATGAATTATTTGAAATGGGTTACGATGCCGTATTTATCGGAACCGGAGCCGGTCTGCCGAATTTTATGGGTATTCCGGGTGAAAACCTGATCGGTGTATATTCTGCCAATGAATATTTAACCCGTTCCAATCTGATGCGTGCCTTTGATCCCGATGATTACGACACTCCGATTATTAAGGGGAAAAATATTGCTGTTCTGGGTGGCGGCAACACTGCCATGGATGCTGTCCGAACCGGTTTGCGTCTCGGTGCAGAGAATGCTTACATAGTCTATCGCCGCAGCCGCACAGAGATGCCGGCCCGTATAGAAGAGATCCATCACGCTGAAGAAGAAGGGGTGCAGTTCCATTTCCTCTGTAATCCGGTCAGATTTATTGATGACAGTAAAGGCTGGGTTAAAGGGATGGAATGCCTCAAGATGGAACTGGGTGAACCTGATGCTTCCGGTCGTCGCCGTCCGGTACCAATTGAAGGTTCTAATTTCACGCTGGATGTCGACCTGGTTGTGGTGGCTATTGGCAACTCCTCCAATCCGTTGATTCCTCAGACAACACCCGGATTGGAATGTACCCGCTGGGGTAATATTGTCGCTGATGACAATACGATGCTTACTTCTCGTAAAGGGGTCTATGCCGGAGGTGATATCGTGACCGGCGGAGCCACGGTGATTTTAGCGGCTGGTGCTGGTAAAAAAGCCGCTCGCGCCATGCACAAATACCTTATGGAAGAAGTTAAGAAGTGAGTGGCAGAGCCACAGTTATTTTAGAATAAATTCTTTATTTTAGTAGGGCAGAACCATTTTCCATTTATTGGTTCTGCCTTTTCTTTTTAATAGTAATATGAGAGTATACGTTATCGTTTGCCCCTATTAAAACGAGCAAAACCTTCCAATAGAAGGGGAAGTTTACTAGGCAAAATATATGTTCTGATAGCATGGCAAATTGATTTATCTTTGTAGGGACAGGTCGCGACCTGTCCCTACAATATGAGAGAGCCTCAAATCTTTGTCCCCTCTCTTTTTTATTTCCATTTCATCCGTATCTGTTATAATAGATTATGCTAAACTCTGATCTTGTCAAAAAGCTTGCTTTCACCTGTGGTTTTGATATGGCGGGAATTACCACTCCTGAGATACTCGAAGATGATAAAGACAGGCTTCGCCTGTGGATGGAGCATGGCTATCATGGGGAGATGAAATGGATTGAGGAAAGCTTTGAACGAAGAACCGATCCTGGCAAAGTTCTCAAAGATGTTAAATCGATTATAATGCTGGGGATAAATTATTACCAGCCAAATTCAAATGTTGTTCTCAATGGAATGGGCTTGGTTTCAAGATATGCACGGGGGAAAGATTATCACAAAGTTATAGCTCGTAAAACAAAACATCTAATCACAAAACTAAAAGAGAATATGGGCAGTAATACATCGCATGAATTCTATTGGTATGTCGATTATGGCCCGATGCTGGAGAGGGCTTATGCCGCCAAAGCTGGACTTGGATATATCGGCAAAAACAGTATGCTGATCAACAGGACATTTGGATCATGGTTTTTCCTTTCAGAGATTTTAACTACAGTTGAGTTGGAGCCTGATGAACCCTATTCTGGAAATCATGGAAGGTGCGGTAAATGTACTTTGTGTATTGATGCCTGCCCTACTGGTGCTATAATTCCCGGAAATACTATTGATTCCAATAAATGCATATCATATTTAACTATTGAACACATTGGGGATATTGACAAAGAACTATCAAAAAAGATGAGCAACCTGTTCTTTGGCTGTGATATCTGTCAGGAGGTATGCCCACATAATAGCCGAGCTGTTTTGACTCGTCATAAGGAATTCCTCCCTGACGAAGGGGTGGGGGAGTTTATTGATGCTGCAACAATATTGAGTATGAAAACCAACGATGAGTTCCTGAAACTGACAGCCGGAACGCCGTTCACCCGCCCAAAATTATCCGGACTTCAAAGAAACGCCGCAATTGTTTTGAATAACAGTGGTATAGATAAAAATAAAACATAGAAATTTCCTTAAAATATAAACAAAACCCATGAAATGGGTTGCCAGAGAGACTGAAAGTTAATAAATTTCCACGTGGCAAAATTAGCTCCGTCAGTACTGGGTGCGAACTTCGCACATTTGGAAAAGGATATCCGGATGGCTGATCAGGTCGGAGTGGATATGCTTCACCTGGATATTATGGACGGCCATTTTGTACCCAATATATCCTTTGGTCCGGCCATTGTTAAAACAGTCAATAAAATTACAGATCTCTTTCTGGATGTCCATCTGATGCTTACCGAACCTGAAAAGTATTTTGATGATTTTATTAAAGCCGGCGCCGACAGCATTACCTTTCATCATGAGGTACACCCCGATCCGCTTCCTCTGGCAAAAGAGTTAAAATCAAAAGGTTGTCAGGCTGGACTTTCTATAAATCCCGATGGTGATGTTGAGAAGATATTACCATTTCTGAAAGATTTTGATCTCTTTTTGATGATGTCGGTCTTTCCGGGGTTTGGTGGTCAAAAATTTATTGAGTCGGTATTACCAAAGATTAAAAGAGTAAAAGATTATATTATTGAAAATAATTTGAACACCATTGTCCAGGTCGATGGCGGTGTTGATGGAAATAACGCAGAAAAAGTTGTGTCGGCTGGAGCTGATATCCTGGTTATGGGAACCGCATTTTTTGGAAGTGATAATCAGGCCGCTCTCACAGAGAAAATAAAAGCATTGTAACCGGGGAGTCAAATGTCCCAAAGTTATTTATATCTTTCTTCCGGACGTATTCAAAAAGAATATGAAGAGGCTGTAAAAAAATCATCCCGTAATCAGGTTGCCGAAAGATTGATGAACGGCGAAGCGGGTTTATTTACTCGGCAGGCAAATGTAAAAAAAATTATTACCAATCGGTTGGGATGGGTTGATATCGCCGGGAAGATGAAACGGAGACTCCCTGAGATAGAAAAATTCGGAAAGGATGTGCTTAAGAGTAATATCAAGCATGTGGTAATTTCCGGAATGGGGGGCTCTTCATTATGCCCCGATTTATTCAAACTGATTTTCGATAAGCATCCGAAACTTTATTCATTCGATGTACTGGATTCAACAGATCCAACAGCAATTGTTGGTATTACCAATAAAATTGATCTTAAAAGAACTCTGTTTATAATCGCATCCAAATCCGGTTCGACTATTGAAACCTATTCCCATATGATTTACTTCATCGATTTACTTGAAAAAAACAAAATTAAAAATATCGGCGATCATTTTGCCGCCATTACCGACAAAGGGAGTGCTCTGGAAAAATTCGGACGTAAAAATAAATTCCGTAAAATATTTATTAATCCGTCTGATATCGGAGGACGCTATTCGGCCCTTTCATATTTTGGTCTTGTCCCGGGATTTTTTGCGGGGGTTGATCTGAAAGTCTTTTTGGATAGTGCCATATCAATGGGTAAAATCATCAAAGAACGTCAGGGGGAGACCAATCCGGCAATTGTTCTTGGTTCACTTATGGCCTCGGCATCATCAAAGGGTATCGATAAGCTTACGTTTATAGCTTCCAAAAATATTGCCCCCCTCGTTCCCTGGATCGAACAGCTTATTGCTGAATCAACCGGTAAAAATGGCAAGGGAGTCATTCCGATAGAAGCGGAACCTGTCGGGAATATTGCAGAATACAGTAAAGATAGACTCTTTCTCTTTTTACGATTAACCAAAAAGAAGACTGATGGATTAGAGAAATTAAAAGCTCAATTGATTCATAAAAAATATCCGATAGTGCAATTGAATATGAATTCAGTCGATGATCTTGGGGCTCAATTCATTCTCTGGGAAGCAGCAACAGCTATTGCCGGTTATCATTTAAATATTAATCCCTTTGACGAACCGAATGTATCCGAAAGCAAAGCCAACACCAGCGCCATTTTGAATGCCTATCAGGAATCAGGCTGTTTTCATGATAATCCTCCGACCGCATCGTACAAGAATCTCAACCTGATCGCCCATAGCGGTAAAAAATATTCAAGTGCTGATGTCCGAGATGTCAGAAAAGTTCTGAAACAGTTTTTTGCGAGTTTGAAAAAAACAAAATACTGTACAATTTTAAATTATTTTAATGCTGACAACAAAACTGAAAAAATATTATCAGACATCAGAGAGCAAATAAGAAAACAAAAGAATACAGCAACTCTCCGAGGCTATGGCCCCCTTTATCTTCATTCAGTCGGGCAACTTTACAAGGGTGGACCAGCCAAAGGGTGTTTTATTATTTTTGTTAGAGAGAGTTATACTCAGTTGGAGATACCGGGTAAATTTTATGATTTCGGCCAGTTAATTTCGGCCCAGGCCGTCGGTGATGCCCGAGCTTTAGCCAGCCGGAATTTACCTATGTTAGTATTTTCAATCAAAGGGAGTCCTTCTGCGGGACTGAAGGAGTTTTCAAAATTAATAAATCAAGCGCTAAAATAGAGAGGAATCCTCAGATGACCTTTGATCCCTGGCGAGGCTTCAGTGAAAGTGCCCTATCATCAGAGTGGCATGACAAGCTTAAAGAGATGGCCCGTGTGGCCCGTGGGAACATTCTAAAAATGACATCGATCGCCGCGTCAGGACATCCCGGTGGCTCTATGTCATCAATTGATATATATATGACCCTTTATAATATGGCTAAAGTTGATCCTAAAAATCCACATCGAAACGATCGGGATCGCATTATTATCTCTCACGGCCATACTTCACCGGGCGTATATTCCGCCCTGGCTGCCTGTGGGTTTTTTGATATCAAAGATTGCCTCTATGGTTTTCGCAAAGCCGGTTCCCCTTTTGAAGGGCATGTCGAACAGACGGTCCCCGGTGTGGAATGGGATACTGGTAATCTGGGTCAGGGCTTGTCGGTTGGTGTCGGCAAGGCGATCTATGCGAGGTTGTCCGGATTAAATTTTAAAACCTATGTTGTAATGGGGGATGGCGAGCAGCAAAAAGGGCAAATTTCCGAAGCCCGCCGAATGGCTGCAAAATATCGCTTAACTAATCTCATTGCCATTGTAGATTACAACCGTCTTCAGATCTCCGGAATGCTTCGTGATGTTATGCCGCAGGATATAACCCGCGACTGGACTTCTGATGGCTGGCAGGTAGTCGAAATTGATGGCCATGATTATAACCAGATTTATGAAGCTCTCTATCGCGCGACAAATGGCAATGGGGAGCCGGTGATGATTCTGGCTCGGACAACAATGGGCAAAGGGGTCTCTTTCATGGAAAATAAAGAGGGCTATCACGGCGCACCGGTTAAAATGGACATGCTTAATGAAGCTCTTGCTCAGTTAAAAGTTTCAAATAGTGATATCGAATTAATAAAAGAACGCAGAGAGGGCAATCCCCCCGTTTTGCCAAAAAATGAACGGGCTCAGTTCCCATTGGTAAATCCGGGCAGTCCGCTTACTTATGCAGTCGATGAAAAAGTCGCCAATCGCAATGCCTGGGGAAAGGCTCTCCTTTCTGTAGCCGATGCTAATATGATAATTGATGATTTTGTAATGGCTGTTTTCGACTGCGATTTGGCCGGATCGGTAAAGACAACCGGTTTTGCTGAAAAATATCCTGATAACTTTTTCCAGTGTGGGATTTCGGAACACCATGTGGCCACCTGCGCAGGATCTTTGGGGGGCGAAACCGCTCTTTCGATCTGGGCTGATTTTGCTGCTTTTGGAATTGATGAAACCTACAACCAGGCTCGTCTGAATGACATCAACCACTCCAATATAAAACTGGTCTGCACCCATTCAGGAGTTCAGGTGGGAGAGGATGGCAAGACCCATCAGTGTATCGACTATTTTGGTTTGCTGAATTCCACTTTTGGCTGGAAACTTATTACACCTGCCGATGCCAACCATACTGACCGCATTTCCCGTTATATTCTCAGCACCCCGGGGAATTTTGCTCTGATTATGGGACGGTCCGGAGTGCCTACTATTACCGATAAAGACGGCAAACCGTTCTATGGCGGTGATTATAACTATGTCTATGGCCGGATGGATCTGCTCCGCACTGGTGAAAAGTTGGCTCTTGTTACAGCTGGTAATATGGCTCCGGTGGCAATGGAAGCCTGGAACAAGCTACATGAAGAGGGCTGTACTATCTCTTTGGTTTGTGTCTCTGACTGGTCCGATCTTCATCCTGATGATATTGAGATGTTAGCTTCATATAAACATCTCGTAGTGCTGGAAGACCATAATGTCAAAACCGGCTTAGGGGCAGCCTTGGCGGTTGAGCTATATGAAGCAGGAGCCAAGACGACTATGACGAGAATGGGTGTAACTGAGTATGCTTCATCGGGCAAACCGGCTGACCTCTTTAAGATGCTCGGTATCGACGCCGAGGCGGTAGTGGAAAAGATTACGAAGATATTGTTGTAGTCTTTGTGTTGAATTATCGATATGACTGCCGAATAGATTTGTATAAGTACCGGATGATGAAAAACATTGGATAATTATGATTGCAGGACACATTACAACTGATTTTACTCATTTAGCCAGAGTCGTCAAACACAATGGCGAAATTCACTTTTACAATGAAGAACAGATAAAAAACGAACCTAAATTATACCTGGAAACAATCCTCCAAAGGTATCTTCGCAAACAGGAAGAACTACCCGAATCAGCCTGCTTTGCCGTCCGAAGTACGGTACATAACAACAGTGCCCGGGGAGTCCTGCTTCCATGGCCAATTGACAGTAATGAATTATCAAAAATATTATCATTTTCAAAAGTGCAGTTAGTCAATGAATATCATGCCACTGCTAAAGGTTTATTGGGACTAAAGCCTGAATTATTATTTACTATCAACAAGGGGATACCTGACCCAAAGGGGATAAAGGGGCTGATCGTTATCGATGACCAGTTTGGTGAGACATTTATTGTCAACGAAGGTGGAGATTATCGCTCTTATGTGACCGAAGCCGGCCATTCCGGATTTGCACCAGCCAGCCAGCTTGAAACCGAGTTGTGGCATTACCTTTATGTTGAAAATCGTTTTGTTGAAATTGGTCATATTCTCAGTAGAAGCGGGTTACCCACAATTTATGAATTTCTAACGGAGCATCATGGAACACCGCAGGCTTCATGGTACACCGAATCAGAATACGCCTGTAGCAGCATTATGGAGATGGCTCTTTCGGAAAAAGATGAGATTGCGGTTGAAGCTCTTGATATCTTAATCGACTGCATAGCCTCGGAAGCGGCCAATCTTGCTTTACGGGGGGTGACCTCAGGGGGAATTTATCTGGCGGGCAATTTATCTACCGAATTGACAACTGCTTTAGATAGAGGCTTTTTTATGGAGCGTTTCGCCCATAGGGGGGAAGTGAAAGATTTCCTTTCAAGAGTTCCGGTTCAGGTGGTTATGGAAAGCCAGACCACCTTGCTCGGCGCGGCCAGTTTTGCCCTGGGGATTTAATAAGTGAATGATTATATTCTATTTCTCAATGGCAAATATCAAAAAAAAGATTTACCCTTTTATAAAAAACTAAGCTCCGGGAAAATCCAGATAGCGGTCGATAGGGGCTATGAATATTTCCGAAAAACAAAATCCTTCCCGGATATTTTACTGGGTGATTTTGATTCTCTGGGTTCGATACCCAAAAAATTACCCTCAAAAACAATCCTACTGGAATACCCTGAAAATAAAAATTTTACTGACAGCCATATAGCCTTAAATTATTGTCTGAATAAGAGAGCGAAAAAGATTGATATAGTTCAGCCTGATATTGGCGAAGTCGATCATTTTCTTGGGAATTTCTTTTTATTGGTTTTGAAAGATATAACAGCAATAAAGACATATCATCCCAAAGTGAGGATTTTAAACCCGGGATAACTATTTTTTTTTATAAAATAACAATTAAAAAACAAAACACGACTCTATCGGTGACAGGATTTCCATAATTCCCCTCTCTTCAAAGATTATTTTAACCTGCGAGGGTATGGCATATAATGCTGATAATCTTACGGTTAAACAGGGGGACAGCCGTGCTCTCCGTAATCAAATTAAATCAAAAAGGGCTGTAGTAAAGATTAGGGGCCGAGGGCTGGTTTATCATAAATTTTAAGTGAAATTTGATAATATCCCTTATTACAATCTCTTGACAAGTGAATAGGAATTTCTATATTGGCGGATGTCGTTTAAGACTGCTTAAGCGGCAATTTAAAATGCCGATTCAGTAAATATACTGGGATATAGTCCAATGGTAGGGCACTCGGCTCTGGACCGAGGAATCGGGGTTCGAATCCCTGTATCCCAGCATTTTATAAGTAATATATCTACAATAAGTTATACTCCCTTTATTTGTATTATCCTCTGATTTGATTTAATATTGATTTTAAAGTACATTTTAAGATATTTGACGATATTGTATTCTACACTTTCGCAGGAGGAGTCATTGCATGGGATTTTGTTATATCCTAATATTACTAAGTGTTGTACTATGCATAGCTATGTCAACTAATGTTAACAACCAATCATTTACAGTAATTAAAAACCTGATATCTATGCCACTCGCTTTCACTGAAAATCAAGCTATTTCCCGGCAGGTTTAGTGCTGGATTATCCTCTTACAGCTGATGTCGTTTAGAGATAATAACATGAGGGTAGTTTTTTGAATCAGCTTTAGCGTCGTTCGGTTCTTACGTGACGAAGCAGGATTGGACGACAGAATACGGCGACAAGAACTACAAGGGTGAGGAAGACAAGAGCAAATGGGTCTGTTCATATCAAGCGGACACCAAGGGCTATAAAAGCAGCAGCCCCGGATAAAGCACCAAATCCTGTGATGAGTCGCCAACCGGCTCGCTGCCGAAAAGCAAGTCCGCATACGATGGCAAACGTGAACAGAAACGCGAGGCTAGCGGCCTCAACGAGGATGGTTAGCGTACCAAAAACTGCTAGAATCACAGCCATGGTTCCTAATCCTATTACCGCTCGATTTGGTACCCCCGCTTTGTTTTTGTGATCGAGTAGTGCCGGTAATTCTCCATCCTCAGCCACTTCGTATACAAGTCGTGCCGTAGCAAAGAGAGTCGAATTGATAGCTGACCTAGTTGAAAACGCTGCAGCTATAGTGACAACGACTAATCCGATAGTTCCCAGTGCCTGACGTCTTGCGATAGCCAGAGCAACTTCCTTGTTCTGTACAACCTGGTCAGCCCCGATCAGCATCGTTGTACCTATTGCAACAACGACGTAGACAATAATCACAACGATAATAGCCGATAACACCGCGCGTGGCAATGTCTTTTCTGGTTCTTCAATGTCATCATAGTCGTAGGTCAGCAGTTGAAAGCCCTCATAGGCCATGAAAACTGACGCCGTACCAAACAGTGCTGCGCCGATACCACTGTCAGACACTCCACGTGAGAGCATCGGCAGGTCCCAATGTACAAGGCCCCAGCTAGCCAACCCTACAAGTGACAACAGTTTGAACCACACAAGAATAACCTCAACACTGCCAGCCTCACCGACACTGCGAAGGTTCAGTCCTATAAACAATGCCATTATTGTGAGGGCAGCCACACAAGGGAACCAAGGTCCCAGTTCCACAACATGCCCAAGGTACTGCCAAAAAGTGAAAGCATATACGGCATTTGTAAGTACATATCCGACGATAAGTACCCATGAAAGGCTGCCGGCGAATCCCTCAGCATTGAGATTTCACGGAGAAATGTGAAGGTTCCACCACCTTCACCGTAATGAGCAGCCAATTTCACATAGCTGTATCCTGCTGCCAGCGCAACAAGACCGGCGGCTATGAAGCTGAGCCATGTCGATGCACCAGCGATTCCGATAACCACGCCGAGTGTCGAGAAAATGCCACCACCGATCATGCCACCTACAGCCATCGACCAGGTAGCATTGAATCTGAGTTTGGATCGATTGTGATTCACATTATAATATACTTTCGCACCCTAAAGTCCCAAAGTAACCCACGACCTGTAGGGTGATATAATGAGTTACTTCTTATCTGTTATCATTTATCAAACATAAAATAACCAAGTCGAATATTCGAGTCAACGAGTAAAAGCGTTCTCTATATTTCTATGAGCTAACCCAGGTTGTTTAATTTGTGATCAATGTTGTCTATCGGATTCAGACGACACATCAGGCATTAACTCCAATAACATCTCAACCAAACGAGCTAGCTCCTTTATCAATCCTTTGACTGATTGACAAGACAGCAAATCATTGTATTCTATGATTAGGTATGGAGTTGTATCATTATTTGAAAGAACAGCTGGACTTGATATAGAAATAAACACAAGATAGAATCACTAGTTTGCTTGCAAACATTAAGAATAAAGAACTTCTAAAGAGAGAAGGAGAATTTATGTTAAGACGAACAGTTATTCTTTTGACCGTGGTGACGCTTATTATGGCATTTGCAGGGATAGCTCAGGGACAAGACAAACTGCAAGGTTACCTGAACGACGCTGCAGTCAAAGTGAAGGCAACAGCTGATCCGGTGCAGAAGCGCGCAATCCTCAACAACTCGATAGAGAAGATGGAAAAAGCATTGGACAAGGTCCAAGGCTCTCCACTGGTATCGAAGGATGATAAGGCTGGCATCGATTGCTTCAAAGTTATTCTTAGAGACAAGAAGGATGAGCTTGCAGGACTAAATGGATACGATCGCGTACCCGATGTGCAGTTGAATGCCTTCGCAGATTACGTTGTGCAGGATATGGAACAAGCTTCACAGACCGTGACCATCAGCACTGTCACTCTGCTCTTGATTATAATCATTATAATTCTACTCGTTTAGTATCTTAATGGTGAGAGCATTCTCTGCATTCGTTGGGCGATATTCTACTCATCAGTTTTTGTTTGTATTCAGGCAATGGTACTGAACACTTTTCAAAAATTATGTTGCTTCACGCTTGGGTTGCTTCTGATAACGTGTGGTTCCCCACCTCCCGTCTCTCATGAGACGGCATCTGGGGAAGAGAATACTCAGCCGCTCATATATGAAGTTGTGTTCATTATTCACGGTGACGGTGCTTATCTCTTTCATGATCTTGATGGCAATGAGCACAGAGCGGACGAAGAGGCTCTTGCAGGGGCTAAAAAGGTTGCGGAGCAGAACGATCAGGCTGAAGTCTTTATTTTTCACGAAAAACACAAAAAGCATCGGTTCTTCCTATTCCCACGTCATGATGGTGAATTCTATTACTACCGAAATGGAAAGCTCCTTGCTCAGGAATCTTACTGGCGTGATCACGGAAAATCACGTTTCGATCCCGAAGTAGATCTCTTTAATCGATTTCATCTGGAAGTGCAACATGAGCGAAAAAGGATATTCCTCTACCTCGGTCACGAAATTCCAGAGATCGATGGCAAGGGTTACGATGCATCATATCGAAGTAGGTCGTTTACTGTCAATGATCTCGCATACGGATTGGAGCGTCTCACATGTGACTCGTCGGTCTTCGATCTCGTGGTGCTTTCCACCTGTTTCAATGGAACACCATATACCGTCTCTGCTCTTTCTCCAAACGCGAGATACATTGTCGCATCCCCAGGTAATCTCCACCTCTCGTATTTGGATTTACGCCCATTTGAGGCATTGGACATTGGTTTGCATGATGGGGATGTATATGCGTTAGCAAAGGATTGCGCCCGTAAATCATTCGATCGACTGACGGCAAACATTCAGACAGAGATCACTGTTTCTGTATATGACGTCGATCGCGTACAGGAATTTTTGTGCTCAGTAGACAGTGTGTACAATCTGGCTTTGACGACTGCATTGAAACAGGAGGCGGTGACATCCATGGGGCACTGTGACTGTGCGGAGGACCCAGCCTACGTGCGACCAGCGATGAGTGATGGTATAGATGTATTATTCCGTCCTGCCCGCTTCGGACGATCAGCGCATAAACAGAATCATTCAGGATGGGAATGTCCTAAACTTCCTAAGTAGCATTGAAATTGCCTGTAGCGATCAAGCGGGAACTCACCTCAATAGAGTCAATGTAGGCTACCAGTCCTTGGAAGCCAGGCATATCAACGAAGTTCGCCGACTGGACTATAAAGTTTAGACATTCACCATTACTTCGCGTCAGCCTATTCTCCGACCACCATCTTGACTCGGTCACCCGCTATAAAGCTGGCATTCACCTCTGTCTGATTGATGATAGCCAATACCTCAAGAGACAAGGGTGAACTCGCCTGTGTTGCCAGTTGGCTTAAACTTGCCCCCCGGTCAAGTGTGATAATCTTGAGATACCTCGGCTGCATCCGAAGTATGCCCTCATCGGTCAAGCGCTGGAAACTTCTCAAAGAACTGACAACGATACTATGATACTTCTCCCAGACTGCCTCGGGGGCAAAGCTGAGCAGTTGGTATGTATGTCCCTTATATGTGACGAACGCTGTTTTGCCCTGCAACACTCCCTGATCAGTTTGCGCCTGAAACAGTGCTGAAGCAGTTTGTAAACCGTTGACATTGCTTGTCTCGACACGCTCAGATTGCAGTAGCATTACCAAAGGATGATTTTGTATTGGTAAATGATCTTGTCTGGTTGGTAAACTACCTTTTTAAAGGTGGTACAGCTCCATCATGTTTAGATGAAGGTGATTGTGCTAATCCTCTTGATGGACAGATTATAGTAAATGACTTAGTCTGGTTGGTTAATTACTTGTTTAAATCAGGTGCAATACCACCGGCTTGTTAATTTAGATATTGATTTAGGAATAATAGACAGCCACATTTTCTAATGAATTGTGGCTGTTTTATTTCAAGCTGCAGTTCTAAGAAAGTGTACTATAGCCAGCTTTGATTATTTTGTGCCAATAAGTCGTTGCTTGGCAGAAGGTTGCTATTTTTTAAAAAATAATTAATTGTATTTCTGCCATATTTAGGACAAACTACATTCTTATTGATATTAATCCAAATTAAAGATGATTAATGAAAATGATATTATTAATCTAGTATTCAATGTTCGCAGCCATTTTGATAAATTGATCTGAGCATATGATAAATTCTGCCAAGGACCTCTTAATTTAAAACTATAAATTAATATGAAAGGTTTTGACGACGTATAGTCTCTTATAAATTTAGATTTTTAAACTGTTTTAAAGAGTTTGATCTGTTTTTAACTACTTTGAATTAAAAAGGGCACTATATGGGCACTGGAAATTTACTGTTTGATTGCAAAGATAATATTGATTCTATTTTATATTATTCTTTTATTATCACTAATAAAACAGAAAATACATTATTGCTTTAGTTTTAAATCGTAGAGATTGTGATTTGTTTAATAATGTCATCTGAAGAAGCGAAAAAATAATAATGAAAAAAGTTCTTCTATTTTCAATACTATTGGTAGCAGGATTGCTTCTGTCTCAGAATCTTGAAAGCCTTGTCGGAGGATCAGAAGCTGCTCGGGAAGTTATACGTATCCTCACGATGGCGATGCTTGGCTTTATTATGATTCATGTTGGTTATGAATTCGAAATTGATAGATCAAAACTAAAAAGCTATGGTTTTGATTATCTTGTTGCTGCTACCGCTGCCGGATTTCCTTGGATACTATGCGCTGCCTATTTTGTGTTAGTATTCAATGATTCTACCAACTGGGGGTCGTTCTCTACTTGGACTAATGCCCTCTTAGCCGGCAGGTTTGCAGCGCCTACATCTGCAGGTATTCTCTTCTCAATGTTGGCCGCTGCCGGTCTTTCAGCAACCTGGTTTTTCAAAAAAGTTCGCCTACTTGCTATCTTCGATGATCTGGATACTGTCCTATTAATGATTCCTTTAAAGATGTTAATTGTCGGACTGCATTGGCAGTTAGGCATAATTCTGATAATTATGTTCGGTCTAATGTGGATTGCCTGGAAGTATTTACACAAAATCAAAATTCCAATATCCTGGCCCTGGGTTTTAGGATATGCTGGAATAATTACTGTTATCTCTGAAGTAATTTATAAGGTTAGTAAATTACACAATGAAGTTGTTCCCATTCATATTGAAGTGTTACTTCCAGCATTCGTGATTGGATGCATCATGGCGCGTCCAAAAGGACATGAACCTCACACCGATGATTCAAGAGAAGGACATCAGGAAGGCCCTGAAACCCCTAATGAACAAAAAGTTTCTACGATTATATCTGCTGCCTTTATGGTGTTAGTCGGTTTATCGATGCCTGCTATAAGTGTTGCCAGAGGAGAATGGAAATCAATTATTATGCATGTATTGATTATTACAGTTTTGGCGAATTTAGGAAAAATGTTTCCGCTGTTTGTATATCGCAAGGAAGCTACTTGGCAAGAAAGATTGGCAATTTGTATTGGAATGTGGCCTCGAGGAGAAGTCGGCGCTGGAGTACTGATCATATCACTGGGTTATGGAATTGGTGGTCAAATAGTTACTGTGGCTGCTCTTTCGCTAGCGCTCAACATTCTGTTGACTGGTTTATTTATTATGATTGTTAAGCGGTTGCTTGGTTCTGTTCCGGCAGTTACTAAATGATGTGATCTTATCTGCAGAGCATGTATTTTCAAGCGGGATGTAAGGTCCTGTTAGAATTTAATGCTCAAACCTACAGACAGGTAGTGCACTAGAGTGAAGTTGTATACTTCATCATTGTCAGCACCGCCCTCAGGAATTCGGTAGCCGATTCGAAAACGAAGTCGGTCTGAAACATCAACATATGGAGCCAGTAGAACATCTTCCGCTCGACCTTGAGGTGCAGCCAAGGCATCACCTTCAAAAAGAAATCCGAATCGAGACACAAAAGACCAATCCAGAGAGAAGTTAATTAATGGTACGAATCCAGTATTAGTTTTTTCGGAAGATTGACTTTCGCTCTTAATCTCAATAGAGGCGTCTCGGATTTTAGCGGTAAATCCAATGTCAAATTTAAGATGATTCGATTGTACTAATCTATAGCTGTAAGACAGCCGGTAAGAATCAAAGCGATAACGCGAACTAAGAGATTCCACCGATTCAAAACTGACACCGTTGTATTCAATATTGCGGTCAATCACTCCTGATGCATTTAGGCGCAAAGGCGCTACTAAAAAAGATAGTCGATGTCTTTGACCGAGATCTATTCCCAATCGTAAACGCCAAAATCCAGACTCATCCGATTTAAGATCATCTGTAAGAGAGATATCTGTCCCGATATCGCCAGGAATCCTGACATCATTATATCCATTGGAGACAAGGCCGCCTTCTATATCTAATTTAAAACCTGCTTGTGAATTTGAAGCTGAAAAAGTGATAAGTGTTGCGAACATAAGAGTGTGTATTAGAAATTTCATTTACATTTATTCCTCTTGATTATTTTTATAGTTTAGAGTCTTTTCTATATGCTTCGATTTTTTTTATAATCAATGTAAATGGCCCTTCAATTTTGTCTCCAATTAGAAATCCAAATTGTTTAATTTCGTCAGGATCAAGGGGCTTTTCATTTTCAAGTATTCTTCCACGATAAGTTGGAAGAAATTTAATAAATGGTAATTTTATTTCAATCCATTCATTTGCAACAGTATTAAATTCCTGTTTAAAAGCCAAACCATCAAAATTTCGATCAGTACGCAGCCTAAACTGATAAATTCTTCCGTCTCCTTTAATTCTGATCTTGATCCCTTCATAATCACCAAGTTTATAATTATCGGGCGTGGTTCGGATAGAAGAAAAACCACCATTGTTTTCAAATGAAATTACTCCGGAAAACATAAGACAACTATCTTCAGTAATTATTGCTTTTCCTTGAGATAGACCACCCATTACATTATCATTTACAGCATTCCAAGCAATGGAGTCTTTATTATTCTTAAAACTGAAAAGAGTATGAGTTGAATCAATTTCAGTTGACATTATTTTCTCCTCTGCAAATATTTCGTTGCTATTAAAAATAGAACTAAATACTCCACAACAAATCAATAATAATACTATCTTAATTACCGCTGTCATTTTATCCTATGTATAAGTAAAAGGTTCTCAAGTTTTAGATTGAGAACCCTATATGATTACTATTTCTTTTCAATTATCCTATTGAGGCAGAATAACATTATCAATTATGTGAATAATGCCATTGCTGCAGATAATGTCTGTCATGGTTACCTGAGCATTGTCAATCATGACTTTGCCTTCTAAAACCAATATCGTTACTGACTGACCGTTAAGAGTTTCTGCTTTGTCAAGCTTTACAACTTTACCAGCATCAACTGCTCCTTCAACAACATGATAGGTAAGAATAGAAGCGAGTTTGTCTTTATCTTCAAGAAGAGCTTCGACAGCACCTTCCGGGAGTTTGGCAAAGGCTTCATCAGTCGGAGCAAAGACGGTAAAGGGGCCTTCACTTTTTAAAGCATCAACCAATCCAGCCTCTTCGGCAGCAGCTAAAAGGGTTGTGAAATTACCTGCGGCAGCCGCAGTTTCGACTATATCCATAGTCGGGGCATTGTTTGCAATGGGATTGTTGTTATCATCATCACTGTAGCCAATACCGATCATGGAAACCATGAGCAGAGCTGCAATCATCAGGGTGTATGATTTGAATTTCATTTTAATTTCCTAAATTATGTTTTTGTTTTATTCTCATTTATTCCCGTAACCGCACTATTGCGGCTACGGATAGTGTGATTACATTATTAGTCGTTTCTGTTAAAAGCCATCATGTCGGTGCGCCAGCAACCCTGAGATGAAAAATCTTCTTTTGGATTAACTGATGCATCACAAAGCCATTCATAACCATTATGGTCAATATGTGTCTTCATAGGACGTGCGCCGGCTGAGGTGACGATGCTCTCACTGTGCTGTTTGTTTTGATTTGAGTTCATGATTTTTTCCTTTCGTTCTCTTTGAATTATAATTTGTTAATTATTTCTTTTTTTAATTACATTGTGGTTACTACGCGTTCAGAAATTGCCTTGCGACCGAACAACTGGTAGATACCACAGAAGGCTACTACGATATAAACTATGCGGGCGAGCCATGAACCGGCTCCAAAGACTGTGGCAACCAGGTCAAAGTCAAAAAGTCCAACTAATCCCCAGTTGAGTCCTCCGACAACCAGCAGGATAATTGTGATAAGATCTAAGTTTTTCATTTTCCAACTCCTTTTAAATTTGTTTCATTCAAGTTACATAAGCTATAACGTGCAATTGTTTATGTTTTGTTCCGTATTTGTTTAATTATATTCTATTTTTTTAATATTTTATCAAAATAATCAATAACTTGTTGAAATACAATAAGTTCATATTAAATAAAATGTTTAGAAAGAATTATATTGGATTTATAAGAACTAATTGTTACTATTAATGGTTATAATATTTAGACAATGTTTAAACGATAAGGAATTTGATAAATAATGAAGCATTTACATACGATGAAGGTTGTCGCCAAAAGAACCGGGCTTTCTCCTCACCTTATAAGGATCTGGGAAAAACGTTATGGTGCGGTAAATCCCAAACGAACAGATTCAGGGCATCGACTTTATAGCGATGAAAATATCGAGCGTTTGATTTTACTTCAAAGAGCGACTCATACCGGTGAGGCAATCGGACAGATTGCAAAACTTCCAGATGAAGAATTATTTAAGCTTGGTATAGGTATAAATGATGAACAGGAAAATCTTACAAGCACCAGCACTCTTTCTCAAAATCAAAACGTTGAATATCATCTCAATTTATGTCTCGAAGCGGTCAACAATCTTGATTCGATCAATCTTGAAGTTCGATTACTGCGAGCATCAATTACTCTGGGACAGCAATTATTTTTGGAGAAAGTATTACAACCATTATTAACGAAAACAGGCGAACTTTGGAATGACGGCAGTTTGAAAGTTGCTCATGAACATCTCGCCTCAGCAGTGATCCGGTCAATGCTGGGGAGTATGATCGTGACTTCATCAGGCACAGTGACCGGACCGATTCTGATTTCCACCACTCCATCAGGGCAGCTGCATGAGTTCGGCGCTTTGATGGCTTCGGTTACGGCCGCTTCAATCGGATGGCAGGCAATTTATCTGGGGCCGAATATACCGGCTGAAGATATTGCCGCGGCAGCTATATCAAAGAAGGCACGTGCAGTTGCTTTAAGTCTGGTTTACCCATCTGATGATCCATATATACAATTAGAACTTAAAAAGTTGGCTAAAATGGTTACTTCAAATACTCAAATAATAGTAGGTGGGCGTTCTTCAGAAACCTATGAAAATACTATCAAAGAAATTGGTGCGATTATGGTAACAGACCTGGGAGACTTAAAAGAAAAATTGATTTCACTCAGAGATGAAAACAAGAATAGAATAGCTTAACAATTTCACTATCTATTAAGGATTGTAAGAGAAGCAATGATATGTTTAATGAAAATCGTGTAAATATATTAAAGAAAGGCCGGGTTTATAACGGACCAATTATTTATGCAATGGCTCGAGATCAAAGAGTTGAGGATAATTGGGCTTTATTATTTTCACAGGATTTAGCTATAAAGCAAAAACAACCTCTTATTGTAGCTTGCCCCATAGCGGCAGATTATCAGGATATTTCACAGCGCCAATTAAACTTTATGATTCAAGGATTAAAACAAGTAGGGGATAAACTGGATAAAAAGAATATCCCTTTTATTGTAAGCTCAAGTCTTGTTGAATCAAGCCTATCATCATTAGTAAAAGGAATAAATGCAGGTGCTGTTGTTACAGATTTTAACCCATTAAAAATGAGCAGACATTGGAAAACAGAATTTACAAAAAGAATTAAAATTCCATTTTATGAAATTGATACTCATAATATTGTTCCTTGCTGGCTTGCATCAGATAAACAGGAATATGCGGCATATACATTTAGATCAAAAATTAAAAAGAAACTCAATGAATATCTC
>JBDRQG010000405.1:0-8924 GCA_043826475.1 bacterium | reverse complement strand
ACATGGTCCCTATGGTGTTAAACTGAATTTATACTATGGTGGTCCAACTATGGATTCTGCAAGAGATCTATGGTTTGGTGCGGATACATTGACTGGCGGAGGTCCTACTGTTGTTGGAGGTGACATTAATCAAAATGGAACTGACGAACTAATTGGGAGAGGTGTTTCTGACCAAGGAGTAGTTGTTTTTTTTGAATTAGGAATTGATTCAGATTCAATACCAGATTTTAAAATAAAACCACCAAATCTTACTCATTATATTGATTATGTTGGATTTGGAGAGGGTTTGATTGCTGGAGATTTTAATAGGGACGGAAAGAAAGATGTGGGGCTTAATTTTCGCCCTACAAGTGGTTCTTCTAAAAGAGGAGAAATATGGTTATATTGGAATAGTCCTACTTTTGATACAATTCCAGACATGAAAATACCAAGACCTGGTAATTATGTTGAAGGTTCTGAATATTTTGGTGTTGTTCTAGAGTATCTAGGTGATTTTAATGATGATGGTTGGGATGATTTCTTTGCCAGCTCTGAGCTTGCTTATGAAGATACGCTCGGATATATTTATTTTGGTGGTCCAAGTATAGATACAATTCCAGAAATTATTCTTGTAAATCCTGGGTTTAAGGCATGTTTAGGAGGAGATTTAAACAATGACGGTCATGATGATTTAATTACAAGTCTACCCCTTGCATGGGTAACAGGAGGTTTCATAAAAATATACTATGGCGGTCCTGATGCAGACAGCATTCCTGATTTTGTAATTGGTAATTCTGAGTTCCCTGGGTCACAGGAATATTTTGGTAATGATGTGGTTGGAATAGGTGATTTTAATGATGATGGTATTGATGATTTTGCCTTTTCTGCAGTAAGTACTAATTCAAGAGGTGCCATTTACATAATTGCAGGATGGGATGATGCTACCGATGTTCCATATGACTATGAGCCAACCTTACCGAATGGATTTAGCCTACACCAAAACTATCCTAATCCCTTTAATAACTCAACCACTATCAGTTTTGAAATTCCTTATAAAGAAGAAGTGTCATTGAAGATTTATAACATACTCGGTAAAGAGGTTAAACAGCTTATTAACAAAGAGCTTTCTGCAGGGACATATAACTTAGAGTGGGATGGGACTGATAACAAAGGGCAAGTTGTTTCCTCTGGTGTATATTTCTATAAACTATCATCATCAAGCTTTACTCAAGAGATGAAGATGGTCTTGGTGAAGTAGTGTTTTAACAAAACCTGTCGGTTTTGTCATTCCCGTGAAAACGGGAATCCATGCTTATATGAAAAACTATTATGTCTATATTTTAGCGAGTGATCGAAATGGTACACTTTATATTGGCGTAACAAGTGATTTGATTAAAAGAGTATTTGAGCATAAAAATGATCTAATAGAGGGATTCACCAAGAAATACAAAGCTCATAAGTTAGTATATTATGAAACGACAACTGATGTTGAATCAGCACTCCAAAGAGAAAAGCAATTGAAAAAGTGGAAAAGGGATTGGAAGATTGAGCTTATAGAAAAGCATAATCTGCATTGGAAAGATTTATATGATGATTGGATATAATTTTAAGCATGGAGTCCCGATCAGGTCGGGAATGACAAACCAGAAGGTTTGTCTTCACAACAAACATTGATTCCCGGTCAAGCCGGGAATGACATGCGGTAGAAATTCGGAATTCCCGATCAGGTCAGGAATGACAAAATGAAGAAACTTTCTATATCTTGGATAAGATCCCTTTCAGATAGGCCAATCGATCTACCTCTTTGATCGTCCCCAGATCAATCATCACCTGGGCATTGCCTATAAGCGAAAATTCCATCGGGCAGTCGGTCGCTTTGCGAAGTGATTCCACCATCGGTCGGGTCAACTGCACATTATCATCAAAAAAGAGATTGGCTCTTCCGCTCTTGAGTTTGAGCTTTTTGATACCTGCAATCGCCGACATTACTTTTGCGGCAGTCGCATCAAAAAGATGAACCGCCGACTGCGGCATCGATCCAAAACGGTCGGATATTTCATCGCGGATCTTTTCAACCTCATCGATATTTTTGCAATCAGCGAGACGCCGATAAATATCCACTTTCTGCTGGCGGTTATTGACATAGTTATCACTGAGAAATAATTCCACATCTAAATCCAGTTTTACTTCCGGTAGAACTTGTGACTTTTGCCCCTTTAAATCAGCAACAGCCTCTTCCAGCAGACGATTGTACATATCATACCCGATCTCCTCGATAAAGCCGGATTGTCTCGCCCCCAGAATTGTTCCAGCACCGCGAATTTCCAGATCCCGCATAGCCAGAGCAAAGCCTGATCCCAAATCGGAGTGGGCTTCAAGGGCACGAAGCCTTTTGATTGCATCCGGTCTTAATTTGCGAATCGGCGGACTTAACAAATAGGCATAAGCCCGGGTAGCGCTTCGCCCGACTCTCCCCCGCATTTGATAAAGCTGTGCCAAACCAAACCGATCAGCCCGGTTAATAATTATTGTATTGGCGTTGGGAATATCCAATCCTGATTCAATAATAGAAGTACATAACAGAACATTATATCTTTTTGCTAAGAAAGCCAGCATGACTCCCTCCAGCGATCTTTCATGCATCTGTCCATGAGCGATGGCAATCTCTGCTTGAGGGACAATCTTCTTAAGGTAATCATACATGGCATCAATTGTCTGAACCCGGTTATGCACAAAAAAGACCTGCCCGCCACGGTTGATTTCCCGTAATATCGTAGTCGATATTATAGCTGCATCAAATTCGGCCACTTCAGTAATAATAGGCAGACGATCTTTGGGCGAGGTAGTAATAACACTCATATCCCTGACGCCGATCATAGACATCTGCAGAGTTCTCGGTATCGGCGTAGCCGACATGGAAAGGGTATCGACATTGGTTTTTAATTGCCGAAGCTTCTCTTTGTTTTTTACGCCAAAACGATGCTCTTCATCAATTACTAACAGTCCAAGTTCCGGGATATAAATATCTTTTGAAAGGAGCCTATGGGTCCCTATTACCAATTCAACCTTACCCGCTCCAAGATCTTCAACAATTTCCAATTGCTGTTTGCGGGATTTGAAGCGTGATAACATTTCTACCCGGACCGGGAATTCCGCCAACCGCTCTGAGAATGTCTGAAAATGCTGCTGAGCCAGAATTGTAGTGGGAACTAAAACGGCAACCTGCTTGCCCCGTTCAATCGCTTTGAAGGCGGCTCGAATAGCAACTTCGGTCTTCCCATAACCGACATCACCGCAGATAAGACGATCCATCGGTTGATCAGTCTTCATATCGTTTTTCACATCGATAATGGCTTTTGCCTGATCGGGTGTTTCCTGATAGGGGAATGAGGCTTCAAGCTGGCGCAGCCACACAGTATCTTCTCCAAAAGAAAACCCAGCTCTTGTTTTGCGCTCGGCATATAATTTCAATAAATCTTCGGCCATATCGATGACCGCTTTTTTGGTTTTCGCTTTGAGCTTTTCCCAGCCCGCTCCCCCTAAATGAGTGAGAACCGGATCGGAATCCTTGCCGGAATACTTTGAGACGCGGTTGAATTCTTCGATAGGAACATACAGACGATCTTTCTCGGCATACTCCAAAAGCAAACAGTCGCGGTGCCGTTCATCAACAACGATTGTCTCCAGTCCGAGATATTTTGCAATACCATGTTCGGTGTGTACAACAAAATCACCCCGTGTCAGACTGGAATAATCGGAGATAGCCACTCCTTCACGGAATTTTTTCTTCCGAACCCGCCGATGATAACGGCTGAAAATCTCATGATCGGTTAGTACGGCAAACCGCCCGGCCTGGCAGACAAACCCCCCTTTGAGATTGGCTGCTTCAATTTTCGGCTTATTCTCTTCCCCAACCCGTTCACCTATCAATTCACTTAACCGTTCAACCTGAGCCTCGGTATCTGTGGCGACAAAATAGGTAATACCGATATTGTCATATTCTTTGGTGGTATCAGTCAGCAGGTCCAATCTTGAACCAAAGGCCGGATGCGGCTTGCAGCCAAAATCAATTACTCCTGATCTCCCCCCTCGGAAGGGAACCATATCAACAGTGTGAAACTCTTTCAGTCTTAGAAATAATGCTTCAGGATTTTGATAATATAATTCCGGATCAGGGAGCTTATCCAATCGATCTATTAAACGTCCATGCAGAGTTTTCCCCTCCTCTATAATAAGACAAGCTTCCTCATTGAGAATATCTTCACTGTCAAAAAAGATAATAGACTTTCTATCTATATAATCGATCAATCTCCCCTGGCTGATGCCAAATAATATGGAGAGCCATTCAAGTCCGGGGAGTTCGGGATCATTGAGATAACGACTCCGGATATAATCAGCATCTCTTTCAGAAAGATTATTCAGATATTCTTCGAGGCTCTCCTGTGTGATTGGAATTTCACGTTTGGGAAGCAACGAAATTTTATTTATTTTTTTAATCGTTCGCTGATCGGAGACATTAAATAATCTGATTGTGTCAACTTCATCCCCAAAGAATTCTATTCTGACCGGAGCTTCCGATCCGGGTGAGAAAAAATCTATCAACCCGCCCCTGACCGCAAAATCACCAACTTCCTCAACAACTGGAACTCTTCGAAAACCCATCGTGAGCAGCTGCTCGACCAGATTATCAAGTTCAGTCTCGCTGCCGGCCTCAAGATTAATCCGGTTGGATGAAAGCTGTTCTTTTGAAATTGTAGGTTCAAGAAGGGATCTAACCGAACAAACAACCACTGATAAAGACTTATCCAGTAATCCCGCCAGAGTTGAAATCCTTTGACCCATAATTTCTCCCTGGGGAGCTTTGAAATCATAGGGTAAAATCTGTCGGGCAGGGAAATTTCCAACATTGTCCGACCCTAACAAAACCGTAAGGTCATCATAAAGATCATTGGCTGACGAAGTATTTTTAGTGACAATCAATATCGGCTTATCACTATTTTGCATAACAGCTTTTATCAGAAACGACCCGCTTGACCCTGCTAGACCGGTTACAGCATTATGAGATATAGTATCATCATTGAGATTATTACATAATTCAATTAAAGGCTGATATTGCAGCCATTGGTTATGGATTGAGGCTAAGATTGATGATGACTTTGTTGTCTCAAGCGGCATAGATGATTCCTTTACCTAAATTGTCAATTCTTATATTCCAGCCAAAAAACGCAAAAACCCCCAGATCACAAAATGACCGGGGTAGTTGCTGTTTTTTTGTACACCAAATATAGGCAGTTTATTAAAAATAAACCATTAATAATTAACCGGAAGTTGCGTCTTGAAGTAAATTAGCTCCAACTTCCATCTGATCATATGCACTTTCACGAGCATGATAAAGTACGACAATAGTGACACGGCGATTACGAGGATCATTTGGATTTTCAGTTATCATCGGGAACTGCTCGGCAAACCCGCGGACTTCTCTTACCTGGCCTTCATATAATCCAGATACTTCCAGAAGCTGACGGGCAGAATTGGCTCGGTCGGTGGAAAGCTCCCAGTTGGTATAATCTGAATTTCCCGCATACGAGGCATCGGTGTGCCCTTCAATAACAAGACGATTTTTAATAGTCCCCAATTGCCGGGCAATAGTCATTAATATTACAGCACTTTTCTGGAGCAGCTTGGCTGAACCAGGTTCAAAAAAAGCGGGCGAATTTTCTGACTCATTTAGTACGATCCGAAGACCTTCGGAAGTCATCTGTATTTTTATATTCTTCTTTAACTGATCAAATTCTCTTAATTTTTCCAGTTCCGATACTATCGTCAGGGCTGCCTCATTTAATCTTTTCATTTCCAGATCAGTTGGCCCTGAAGCTTCTTTGGAGGGATCAGCTTTCTTATTGCCAATTGATTCCTTCTGGTTGGGAATTACTCCCGTAGTACCTTTCAAAAATCCGGAGCTTCCTTCTGTTTGAAATTTACCCGGATCTCTGAAATATCCGGCAACTGATTCCCTTACCTCAGGTTTCTGCCCCACTAACCACATAACCAGAAAGAAAGCCATCATCGCAGTCATAAAATCAGCAAAAGCAACTTTCCAGGCTCCGCCGTGGTGGCCGCCATGACCACCTTTAATTCTTTTTATTATTATTGGGCGTTGTGAATCATCTGTCATAATAATTACGATTTCTTGGTAGCGTTACAGGCATCCTCAAGTTCAGTAAATCCCGGACGCACTTCCATATATAGGCTCCGGCGGGCAAATTCTACTGCAATCACCCCGGCCACACCTTTATGGAACGATAATAGAGCATGCTTCATACAGGTTAAATACTGCCTGGAATCATTTAGCCTATGCTTCAGACTAGCAGCTAACGGTCCAACAAAACCATATGATCCGAGAATTCCTAAAAAGGTCCCGACTAATGCAGCGGCAACTTTGTGACCGATTTCAGATGGAGGACCATCAATAGCAGCCATTGTGATAACAACACCTAGAACAGCGGCAACAATACCAAGACCCGGTAAAGCATCAGCTATGGCACTAAGGGCATCAGAGGGACGAGCCTCTTCCTCATGAATAGCTTCAATATCACCATCCATCAAATCATCGAGGTCATGAGGCTGAACAGCTCCTGAAATAATCACTCTCATTGTATCTGCAAAAAAGGCAACAGCATGATGATCTTTAAGAAACTTAGGATACTTCTGAAGAATTTCGCTCTCTTCAGGATGCTCAACATGGGATTCCAATCCAATGAGACCATCTTTTCGGGCAATATTGAACATTTCGAACAACATAACCAGAAGCTCCAAATAATCATTCTTCTTCAGGCCTCCCCCTAAAACTCCTTTTATTTGGCCGATGATACCTTTTATAACGGTCAATGGGGTAGAAATCAATAATGCCCCAAACGCAGCCCCACCAATAATAAGAAGTTCCATTGGCTGATTTAGAGCTAAAATATGTCCACCTTCAAGAATATAACCGGTTAAGACACCGCCAATTACTATAATAGCACCGATAAAAACAAACATAGACTGTTAGCCCATTTATTTACATAATTATTATTTATTCACACTCTATTAATTACTATTTCGACAGATTTGAGAAATATCTGAAGCAATACATATACAAGGATTTAGAGAATCTGACAAAAAGAGAGAATTATTAATAAATAGGAGACTTAACATACAAATTACTTGAAAAAATCTTAAAAAATAGATACTTTCCTGCCTGTTCGTAGATTAAAAGAAATTATTACAAGGTTGAACTCTTTATTGTAGAATCATTTAACCGGGAGAGACTGTGAGAATATTAGACACTAAGCGTTTTTTTCGTTTTGCCATTATAATTGGCGCATATCTGATATACAATTATGCCTTTGCTTACGCTTCTGAAGAAGGTGGCCATAGCACTCCGGTCCTTGATGTTCTCCTTCAGCTTATAATCATTCTTCTCGCAGCCAAACTAGGTGGTGATTTATTTGAGAGAATTAAGGCTCCGGCAGTTTTGGGCGAACTGGTTTTAGGGATGCTGATAGGCAATATGCATCTGCTTGGAGTTGATATATTCGAACCTTTCAAACACAATCTGACCCTCGAAATATTATCAGAAATCGGCGTAATCATTTTACTGTTTGAAGTTGGGCTGGAATCCTCGGTTAAAGAGATGATGAAAGTCGGCATAGCTTCGTTTATGGTTGCTACTTTTGGAGTAATAGCCCCTTTCTTTCTCGGTTGGGGAGTAGGCGTTTGGTTCCTTCCGGCGGAATCGATGTATGTCCATATTTTTATCGGAGCTACCCTGACAGCAACCTCGGTTGGGATTACGGCACGAGTTTTAAAAGACATAAATAAGATTAATACTAAAGAGGCTAAAATCATTCTGGGGGCAGCGGTTATCGATGATATCATGGGACTGGTGATCCTGGCAGTCGTAACTGGAATTATTTCAGCTATTAATACCGGATCAGGCGATGGAATTTCATCGGGCGCAATTCTTCTTATTATTGCCAAAGCGGTTGGATTTGTCGTTGGAGCTATTGTAGTTGGAACTTATGTACTCCCCTCCTTTTTCAAATTTGGATTCTACCTCAAAGGTCAGGGAGTCCTTCTCTCATTTGCTTTGCTGGTTTGTTTCCTGCTCTCCTATTTAGCCGGATTGGTTGGATTGGCTCCTATTGTTGGCGCCTTTGCAGCCGGACTAATTTTAGATGAAGTCTGGTTCAAATTTTATCATGACCGGGGTGAGCATACAATCGATGAACTTATTAAGCCAATATCCATTTTTCTTGTCCCGATCTTTTTCGTCAGAATGGGTATGCTGGTTGATCTGACAACATTTTCACAGGTAGAGATATTGGGTTTTGCTGCAGTACTAACTTTGGCGGCAATTATTGGTAAACAAGTATGTGCCTTAGCCATTTTTGATAAAACAACAAATAGGATTGCAATTGGCTTGGGGATGATCCCCCGTGGTGAAGTGGGACTTATTTTTGCCGGTATCGGCGCCAAGCTTATGCTCGATGGACATCCGGTTATATCCGTTAGTACATATTCTGCGGTGGTAATTATGGTAATTGTTACTACCCTTGTGACCCCACCAGCCCTGATATTTGCTATGACCCGCAAATCAAAAAAATCATTAAGTGGTACTCAAACCGAAGGATAGGCTTTAAGTAAGTAAAATATTGAATCCCTGAATTAATTTTCAGGGATTTTTTTTGCATTTAAATCACAAAAAATCTCAGTTCTAAGCCTCTTCCCGCCTCAATAATTAAAAACTCACTTATAATCTTATATCTGCTTGACAAGTAGTGATTTAATTTGTTTTATAGAGCGCGGGGTGGAGCAGCTGGTAGCTCGTCGGGCTCATAACCCGAAGGTCAGTGGTTCAAATCCACTCCCCGCGATAAATTTAAACTCCTGAAGTCCAACGACTT
>JBDRQG010000404.1:0-9813 GCA_043826475.1 bacterium | reverse complement strand
ACCCTTATCAAACTCATGATCTATCTCTTGAATAAGATCGCCATCAAGCGAAAATATTTTAATCGTACACCTCGGAGGCAAATTACCAAATGTCACTTTTCTAACTCTATCTCTCATTCGATCTTCTTCCCCTAATCCCTCTAATCCGTTTAAGCGATACCACTGGTCATCACGATATGGATTGGGAAAGACATAAATATTATTTACTTCATTCTCTTCTTCATCCCAGATATTATCAGGATAGACCTCTTTTGCATTGAGAAGAATCGATGATTCCAGAGGTTGAATACCGGTAGTAAAGGCACCGTAATCAAATGCCGTAACACTTACAAAATAGGGTACATTCGGCAGCAGACTGTCAATTACAAATTCATATTCATAATATTTGGGATATCCATCTTCCGTCAGCTCTTCAGGTCTGAATTTTCTTATATTTTCAGGAGGGGGCTCATCGGGATAGATTTTTCTTATAGGTGTTTCCACTCCAAATGTTGAACGGTTATAATCATGGGGAATAAAGTAATAAAGTGATTCGGGGAAATTAGGATGCTGGTAAGGATTGTATCTGGTATAAAGAAGAGGATCAAAAAGCGAATCAGAACAAGGATCGGCGCCATATCCATAAAGACATTTCAGTTCTTCCATCGTAAATGGATTATCAAGAAGCTGAAAACGCTGGACACCTTCTCGTTCATCAATATATACTAATTTATCATAATTACTTATATCATATGAAGCTAATAATGAATAACTTTCCTGCCTGTTATCCCTGGCAATATAAACCCGATATCCTTCAAAATCGATTATGTCGGAAAAGATATCCGGAGTGGTCTCAGAGAGCAATCCATTAAACCTGACTTTGATTCCGTTTCTGATCGGTGAGACCCAGATATCAGGGGGGGGTGGTGGAGCTTCAGGCTGCAAATCAGGGACACCATCACCTTTATAATAAAATGTATCCCCTTCACATTCCCTAAATTCTCCCCGATAACCATCACCATCAGTATCCTTTCCTGGAGTATCCCAGGCTCGCTGTGCAGTGGCAGCGTTTCTTGTTATGTCAGAGAAATTCAGTTCACTATAATAAATCTCAGGGTAATATTGATACCCGAGAAAAACTTCAAAACTCCATTCATTTTGATGGAAGTTTTCTCCAGCTACAAAAGCTACTGGAAATGAAAAAGTCCCACCGGGTTGTAAATCCATTGGTCCTACTGACAAAACAATTTGATAATCAAATCCACGGGTCAAAGCGCGGGCAATATATTGCAAGGGCTCAGCCCAGACCAAATCTACCGGTTGGATGGCATAAGTATATATGGGATCAAAATCTATCTCTCCATTACTGAGCATATGATACTTGTTTCTATCACCAATCGGTGTCCCTGTTCCATATCCCATGTATCGAAAATTCGCCCTATGTTGAGGTCCATAGTCAAGAACAGGGTTGTCATGATAAAAAAACCAGTTATAACTCAAATACATTCCGTCTTTAATCTCATTCAGCAGAGAAATACCGCTAACAGCATTTACATGATAGTCACCATTATAATAATCACCATCATTATCAGCCGTCCAGGCTAATACAATATCATCATGGAAAACACATCCGGCATAATATCTTTCCACTTGAGTTACTAATCCCCCCAAGTCATCATTTCCGCCAGGGTTGCTCTTTCTTCCATATAGATCTGGCGCATGGGTTATATCGATATTTCCTGAATAAGCATCAATATCCCAATAAAGACCTACAAACATATCATTTATTACTTTATTACTGATGTTTTTAATAATATAATCAATAATAATAAAATCATCAGTATGAGGATAAGACCACGAATAAGATGTCTGTTCTACTTCAATCCCAATCGGTTTATGTCCTCTTAAATCAATTGGATCAAAGGTAGAACCGGTAACACCGGATGTAAAAGTATCCGCATAAACTGCAAAATATTCCTGTTCTGATATTGCATCTTCGTATTCCGGCGAGTCAGGATCGATTTTTGATCTTTTAACCATAGGTTTTATCGGATGAAATTCCTTGGATTTGTTGTTCATCTCTGCCCCGATTGAAACCAGAGTATCTTTACCAACAACGGCTCCAACCCATAACCCCCCTTTGTAAAAATAAGAATCATTATCCCCTTTGGGATATTCTCCCCGAGGTACTGCCGCACCGGTAAAACAGTCAGCGGTGACTCCGTTATTTTCACCAATGCCGGCCATTCCGAAATTTGTGATCCCCCAGACAAGTCGGCCGACATCATGCCGACCAATACAATAGGGTGGTGTTGTGGAAACAAGACTGATATCACCCTTACTTTCTGACAGCGTTTCTTGGGTGGCGTAAGCAGTTGATAGTAATGTTGTTATTATGATTATATAAAGAGATACTCTAGCTGTCATACGGAAGGTCATTATTGTCAGTCCATCAAATTTTTATAATTTTGCTGTCTCTTCCTATACATTGCCCGAACATAATTCCAAACGATAAACTAAACAAGCAGATTAATAAATTCAATTAATATTCCTATCCGGCCGTTTCTTATTGGTAAAGACGTGTAACATTCGACAAAAGTTCATTAGTGCTTCCTTCTCATTAATTAATATTTATTGGGATAATAATAAATAAAAAGTAGTAATCGGGATTCTAAAGCAGAATTACCAGTTTGCCTATTTGAGAATTCCCTTTTTCATCCTCCACAACCCAATAGTAAATGCCGGAGCAGACCCTTTGGACATTGCGGCTGATCAGATCCCATTCATGATAAGAAGAATTGGGATCGGACGGATCGATATCATGTTCTAATTCCTTTATCAAATCCCCATCAATTGATAATATCCTGATCGTGCATTTTGGGGGTAAATTAGCAAAGGTCACTTTGCGAACCCGATCCCGCATGCGGTCTTCCTGCCCCAACCCTTCAAAACCATAGATCCGGTAATTTGCATCCTGACGATAGGGATTTGGGAAAACATAGACATTCTCTACCGCATCGGGCTTGAAGTCGAGCAGAGAATTAGGATAAATTCTTTGGGCAGCAAGCATTATCGATGATTCCATAGGTTCCATATCGTTTTCCGGAGAACCCTGATCAAAAGTAGTGACACTGATATGATATGGAACTGATGGAAGCAAATCGGTTATCAGGAATTCATATTCATAATATTTTGGGTAACCATCTTCGGTAAGCTGTTCGGGAGGTAAATTCTCAATAGATTCGGGCTTTGGTTCATATGGGTATTTTTTTGTAATTTTAGTAGTTTGACCAAACTCCGATCTGTTGTAAAAATGAGGTTTAAAGTAAAATAACGAGTCCGGTCTATTCGGGTAAATACTCGGTATGACATAGGGTCGGGAATAATCGTAGAGATAAATATCAAAGGTACTGTCAGAACAGGGTTCAGGTTTTTTGCCATAGAGGCATCGTAGTTGATCATAAGTAAATGGCCTTTCCAAAACCTGATAGCGAGCCTTGCCTTCAATATTTGCCATATAAATATATTTATCATAATTTTCTCTATCATAGGTAGTAAGCAGAGTAAAACTCTCCTCCCTGTCATCGCGGGCGATATAAATATTATAGCCTTCAAAATCATACTCGCCGGTAAAAAAATCCGGGACAGTTTCGGACTCGTAGCCATTAAACCTGACCAAAATACCATTCTCAACTGGCATCAGCCATACCCTCGGTATTTTGGGAGGTGAAGATGGAGCATAATCAGGAACTCCATCACCTTCGTAATAAATTGTTTCTCCGAAACATTCCTCAAATTTCCCATAGAATCCATCCCCGTCAGTATCCCTTCCGGGCAGATCATAAACTTTTTTAGCAGTCCTGAAATTTCTTTTAAAATCAGTGAAATTAAGATTCTGCATATATTGATAAGGCCGATAATTAGTTGAAAGATTATACCAATGATTATTCTGATTAGTATGGACTCCTTCCCCGGCTACAACGACAAAGGGAACGGTAATTTCAGCTCCCGGTGGTAAATCCCAGGGACCAATTGATAAAAGATATTCCACATCAAATCCTTTTGTAATTCCTCGGGCTACGCTTTCTGCCGGTTTAACCCAGACTGGATCAACACTTTGAATTGCAGCGGCATAAATGGGGTCATAATCTATCTCACCATTGCTTAATACAGCATATTTATGAATATCTCCCACTGGCCAACCGGTACCATTACCCATGAATCGAAAATTTTCCCTTTTTTGAGGACCTATGTCATAAGTTGGGTTAGAATTCGTCCGCCACCAGTTATAACTTACCTCCTGAAATGATTTGGGCGAGTTAATCAGACCGGTACCAATTGTGTTTTGTAACTGAAATTTACCGGTTCGACTGTCATAACTGCCAAAAACATCAATGACCCAGGCTAAAAAGAGAGAATCATATCGAAAACAATACGAATTATAATCGTAATCATATTCAATAAAGCCACCCATATCATCTTGTACCCGAGGATCGTTTTTTCCATCATCTTGACTATCACCCGGCCTACCCGGATTGTAAACTTGTCCAGCTATTCCTCCCTTCAGAATATCAAAATCCATATATAGACCAACATAAAAATCGTTAATTGCCTGTCCGCCGGGATTTTTAATTGTATATTCAAGTATGATAAAATCATCTGTATGAGGATATGACCACGAGTATGATATCAGAGTAACATCAACCCCCAAAACGTTGTCGGCAAATACAGAGACATACTCAAGCTCTGAGACAGAACCTTCATATTCAGGAGAATAAGGATTGATGGTTGATCTTTTTACCATAGGCTCAATGGGATAAAAGGAGTCTGAGAATAACGTATCACCTCTTACTATTCCACCTAACCAAAGATAGCCCTGATTAAAATGTCTGTTTCCGGAACCTCTGGGATACTCCCCCATCATTATCGGGGAGCCGGTAAAACAATCAAACATTTTTCGCAAATCAAGTCCTGTGCCAAGTTTGCCATTATTATAAAGACTGATATGCAGCCGGCCGATATTATGATCGCCTATACAAGTCTGGATAGCAGCTGTAAAATTTATATCTTCATTTTTAGCAGTATTAAACGGCTGGGATTTAACAGACGAGGCCGGTAGTATTAAAATTGCTGACAGATAACAATATGTCACTAATATTTTATGAATCTTCAAAGCTTACTCCCCATTCTTAATGAGCTTAAGACTCGTTTGATTAATATATTGTTAAATCATAAGTTAGACAAGGTCAAAGATAACAAGGTTACAGAAGGACAACCAGTTTGCCAATTTGAGAATTCCCTTTTTCATCTTCTACGATCCAGTAATATAACCCCGAAACGATCATCTGCACATTGCGGCTTATAAGATCCCATTCCTGATATGAGGAGTTAGGATCTGATGCATCCATATTGTGATCGATTTCACGGATCAAATCCCCATCAAGAGATAATATTCTGATAGTGCATTTTGCCGGCAGGTTTGCAAATGTTACTTTGCGAACACGGTTTCTAATCTGATCCTCCTGCCCCAAACCTTCATAGCCATAAATTCGATACCAGGCATCTTGTCGATAAGGGTTTGGATATACATAGACATTCCCGATTTCATTGGGTTTAAAATCCCATGAATTATTAGGATAGGCACTTTTGGCAGCAAGTAAAACCGAAGACTCAAGAGATTGCAGACCGGTACTTGGTGAACCTATATCAAAAGCTGTCACAGCAACGTAATATGGCACTGATGGCAGTAAATCATCTATCAGAACTTCATAATCGTAGTATTTAGGGTAACCATCATCTGTCAGTTGTTCGGGCAACAAGTTCTCAACAGAATCCGGTTTGGGTTCATCAGGGTATCTTTTCCTTATTTTTGTTGTCACACCCAGTTGAGAGCAATTAAAAAAATGCGGTTTAAAGTAAAAGATAGAATCAGGATAATCAGGAAGGACATACGGATCGTGGTAGGAATAGCGCTCCAGAATAAAATTACTATCTGCACAAGGGTTCTCAGTGAAGCCATAGAGGCATCGTAATTCTTCTCTTGTAAAAGGTTCATCCATTACCTGAAAACGGGCGACATCGTGGAGAACATCAGTATATGTATATTTATCATAATTTTCAACATCATAAGATGTCAAAAGAGAGAAACTCTCTTCACGATTGTCGCGGGCTATATAAACATTATATCCTTCAAAATCAATCTTCCCAGAAAAGAGATCAGGTGAATTTTCAGAATCATAACCATTAAAGCGAACAAGGAGTCCATTTTGTGTCGGAATTAGCCAGGTTTTTGGTGCTGGAGGAGGATTGGCTGCCGCAAAATCAGGTTTACCGTCACCTTCATAATAGGTTGTATCGAAATCACAAATATTGAACTTACCTGCAAAACCATCACCATCAGTATCTTTCCCCGGAATATCATATACTTTTCGTGTTGTTTGAATGTTTTTAATATAATCTGAGAAATCGAGATCATTTCTATATTTATCAGGATTATAGAATCGCCCTAAATTATAATAGTAGCTATTGCGATCAGTATGTACCCCTTCCCCGCCGACAAAGGCAATCGGAACAGTAATATCTGAACCTGGCGGCATATCGTAAGGCCCTAACGATAACACATACTGGAAATCAAGGCCTCGAGAAACAGAAAGGGCAGCACTTTTTGACGGTTCCACCCAGTATGGATCAACTTGTTGAATGGAATAAGTGTACATGGCATCAAAATCAATTTCACCATTACTCATCATGGCATACATATTTCTGTCGCCAATTGGCGTCCCGGTCCCATTCCCCATATATCTGTAATGCTCTCTTGATTGAGGTCCAATATCATAGGTAGGGTTATAATTATATGACCACCAATTAAACCCTACTTTTTGCCATGGTTTAGGCGAATTTAATAGACATATCCCAACCACGTTAGGGAGGGTAAAATCATTTAAAGCGCTGCTAAAAACACCATTAGCATCAATCGTCCATGCGGAGTATATAGAATCTCTGAATTCACAATCTTTATAATATAACGGAACAGAATAAATAAATCCCCCCATGTCATTGTTGCCCCCGGCATTTGCTTTCCTCCCATATGGATCAGGTGCTCGTGAGAGATCAATCCCACCGGTGTGAATATCTACATCCCAGTACACACCCACAAACACATCTTTGATATAATTTCCACCGATATTTTTAATATTATATTCAATGATCACAAAATCATCAGTATGTGGATATGACCAGGAAAAGGATCTCTGATTTACTTTCAGACCGAGTGGCCGGTGTGAACGCCGATCAACAGCATCATATGGGAGGTTTGAAACGCCAGAAGTAAAGGTATCAGCATAAACACCAATATAATCCAATTCTGATACAGCCTCATCATATCCTTCGGCAAAAGGATTCAGAGACGATCTTTTAATCATTGGTTCAATAGGATGAAACTCTCGTGAGGAGTTATTTAACTGTGCTCCTGTAGATACCAGAGTATCTTTTCCAATGATACCCCCAACCCATAATCCTCCTTTATAAAAATGAGAATTTCCTGAACCCTTGGGATATTCACCATACTTAACCCGATAGCCGGTAAAGCAGTCTATTGTAACACCTCTATTTTCACCAATGCCAGCCATGCCAAAATTCGTAATGCCAAAAACCAGACGTCCTACATCATGGTTCCCAATACAATATTTTTCCACGGTAGCCATACTCGGAAGATCATCTGCCTTGGATGATGGATCCTGGGCTGAAACATAGTTGGCGGTTATTAATATGGTGAAAAGAGCTATGATCCATGTTGAACGAGTAAGTAATTTCATAGCTGCTAACACAATCTCCATACAATAATAATGAAGAGCCATTTACTCTTCCCGATCATAATAATATTCTTCTTTCAGACGCACAAGAACATTTCTTGCTTATTAAACAAGAATTATATCATTACTATACTGTATAATTAGTGGAAAGATTCAAGGTTCCGGCATTATTTCTGCCATGGAGTCAATCCGGGTTTGTATTATGGCTTTATATAAGTACTTTTCAACCTAAAATATCCTTTATCAGGGTTTAATGTGTGCTATAAAATAATCCCATATTTCCTGATATTATTGGAACGACAATAGAAAACAAACTAAATACTAGAAGAAGTATGTTGTAAAATTGACATAAAATAGTATATTATTAAAAATAGTACTTACTGGATTGGTAATTCTAAAAATAATTATTGTTCTATAAATCATTTAATTTGAATTCATTTCGTTTTAAAAAGGCTAAAAGATAATTTAAATATGTTCTATGGAGGTAGGGTGATGTCAACTTTTATCAAAAGAAACTATAATTCTAAAATTCTTGCCGGGTTTACTACGTTAATAATAGTTTTATTATTAACTATAACTGCTACTGTTGAAGCCACTAATGTTGTAAAGCCATTTCAATCTATTAAGTCGGTAGAATTCGAAACAAGCGCTATCCAGGTTTCTGTTTCAAGCACTGATTTTAATAGCCTTAAAAACATTGAGACAATTGCGGAAATTGAATTTCCTATTTCATTTACCGAGAATCTTAATCTTGAGATGGAACGGTTCAATATAATAACCCCCACTGCCCGTTTTTTGCGTGGTGATGGTTCGACTCTTCCTGCTCCGGATGTTGTTCTTTTTTAGAGGTAAGATTGAAGGTGAATCGGGATCATTTGCTTACCTCGGCTTTACCGGACAGGGATCAGGCAATGGTTATGTTCAGAGAGGAAATGGCGAGGTATATTTTATGTCCCACCATCCCGATGATATCAACAACCCTGAAGGACGCGGGATATTAATACAGAAGTTTAATTCATTTGGGGATCTTCCGGATTTCGTTAACTTTTGTGGAGTTGAAGCACCTGATGACATAATCCCGAATTTGAAAGATATAAATCTTTCTACGCATGTTGTCGGTGGACCTCTTATTTCAACAATTGGCGTTGATGCCGATCAAGCATATGTTCAATTATTTCCCGATGAAACATCTGCCCTCAATTATATTATTACTCTTATAGGAGCAGTAAGTGATATTTATGTCAGGGATGTAAATGTAAAAATCATGGTTGCTTTTGCCCGCTTATGGACATCTGGAGGGGAACCATTCAGTCCTGATAATCTGGCTGGGTTTGCTGACTATTGGGAGAATTATGAAGACCGAACCGGCATCAATGTGGTTCAAATGTTTAGCGGCAATAGATTTACATCCTACGGGGGTGTAGCTTACGTTGCCGGTACCTGTTCAGGTGGAGCTTATTCGATCATAAGTTACATGAATGGCTTTTTCCCCACCCCGGTCAACCTGCCCAATAGCGGAAATTGGGATATAATTGTAAGCGCCCATGAAATGGGACATAATTTCGGCACATATCATACTCATGATGGCTTCTGGCCCCCAATTGATTCCTGTGGGAATTTGGGAATCCCAGCCCGGAGTACAATTATGAGTTATTGCCATACCTTCCCCGGATATACAAGCAACACTGATCTTCGATTTCACCGTCTTGTCACCGAAGTAATCGAAGATTGGGTTGTAAACGGAGGTTGTCATGGGTCGGATTGCAATAATAACGGGACTGATGACACAAAAGATATTCTATATGGGGTTAGTGCTGACATTAACTCCAATAATATTCCCGACGAATGTGAAGACTGCAATAATAACAGTATATTGGATAATTATGATATTGCCAATGGCGCACCTGATGTCAATAGCAATGGTATCCCAGATGTATGTGAAGATGACTGTAATTCCAATAGTATACCGGATAGATATGAAGCCCGCAACAATCCTTCGGTAGATTTAAACGGCAATAATGTC
>JBDRQG010000403.1:0-8525 GCA_043826475.1 bacterium | reverse complement strand
TCTCAACCCTCTTTCAGGTTATAGGTGATTAAGGATGCGTAGAGAAGTACCATTATTGATAACCGGTATTGTCGGGATAGCCTTTGTTCTGCAGTACTTTATCCCCCATTGGCCGTTTAGCCAGCTCAACACCTGGTTCTCTGACTGGTTCTCTATTATATCCGCCTTTGCTATTTGGTTAGGGGCGCTTAATCTGATGAAAATCTCTTTCCAGAAGATTACCAGAAAAAAATCTGACTGGGGTTACTCAGTTGTTATTGTTATTTCATTTTTAGTGATTGCCATCATTGGTTTTTACGAAGGGGAATCTTTCCGCGAACCGGGAACACATTTTTCATGGCTGTACGAATTTGTATATACCCCCTTATCGGCTACTATGTTTGCTATTCTGGCTTTCTTTGTCGCTTCGGCATCATACCGAGCCTTCCGAGCCAGAAATTTTGAAGCAACTTTATTATTAGTGGCTGCATTTTTGGTGATGATTGGAAGAGTCCCGGTTGGTGATAATATTACCTCATTCCTTCCAGAAAATTATCAACTCTCACAGGTTGCCAGCTGGATTATGACTTTCCCGCAGACAGCCGGTCAAAGAGCTATTATGATAGGAATTGCCCTCGGTTTGGTATCAACATCACTCCGTATAATTCTGGGCATCGAACGCTCACATCTTGGAGGTGGAGACTAAGATATGAGTTCTCGTGCCAAAGAAATACTGACGGTTAGCATTATTCTGTTGATCAGCGTGGTTGTATATTTGGGGAAAGTTTATGATTGGTTTGGATCAGCCCAGTTTTCACCCATGGTCTCGGTGATTGTGATTATTATCATATTCCTGGCTTTGCTTTACATTATGATTAGAACTATTCAGGGTAAACTGATTGATCGTCGTACTGTATTTGTTTTTGTCGGGTTTGCGGTTGTTCTGCCATTCTTTATGTCGATTACTCAGAATATTCGTATTTCCCCTGAAGTTCAACAGGTTTATAATGCAATGAGCACTCTTCAGCCGGGATCAAAGGTATTAATCTCTTTCGATTATGATCCCCCATCTGCTCCTGAGCTTCAACCGATGGCCGAATCTTTCCTTACTTATTGTTTATCTCATGATATCAGTGTGATTATCATCGGTTTATGGCCCCAGGGTCCTCAACAGGCTAACCTTGCTCTCGAAGTTGCCTTGGAAAATGAAGCTGTTAAAGCGAAAAATCCTCAATACGGGATAAACTATGTAAATCTTGGGTTCCAAACCGGAAATGAATTTGTAATCCAGAGAATGGGAACCGATTTCAGGTCGATGTTCCAGACCGATTATTCCGGAAGACGCTACGACGATATCCCGTTGGTAAAAAATATTAAAAATTTCTCTAATATAGATTATTCCTTTAATCTTTCAGCCGGATATCCGGGAACTCAGGAATGGGTTCAGGTAGCCGTTGATCGTTATGGTCTTTGGATGGGAGCCGGCAACACGGCTGTCCAGGCCCCTATGATGTACACTTACCTCAATGCCGGACAATTGGAAGGTCTGTTAGGCGGGATGAATGGTGCGGCAGAATTTGAAAAAGTGTGCGGCATCCTGGGTAAAGGAACGAAATATATGCTTTCACAGTCATTTGCTCATGTGGTGGTGATTGCATTTATTCTTATAGGTAATGTCGCTTTCTTTATTGGCGGCCGTAAAAAGAAACTTGATGTATAAAACCGGTAAGTTATGGAACATGTAGCTCTTTGGGTCGGCGCTTTTCTTACGTTGGGAATTATATCCTTTTTGTATAAGGATAATCCTTGGTATAAACTGAGTGAATCTATCTTTGTTGGGATTTCAGCCGGATACTGGTTTGTTGTCCTGTTCTGGGATAACATCTATGGTAAATTCTGGGTCGGCGTTTTCCCAAGTGAAGAGAGTGGCAATGTACCTGATTATTGGCTCATTGTCGGGGCTGTGCTCGGAATACTTATGTTGCTGCGCTTGATTCCGAAAATTGGCTGGATTTCCCGATGGCCGCTGGCTTTTATTGTTGGGTGTACTTCCGGTTTATATCTTATAAATTATTTTTCATCCAATATGATGCGTCAGGTACAAGGGACGATCATACCACTACTTGGCACAAATTTCGATCTGCCAGTTTATAATATTATTGGCAATTTGGTGATTGTTGTTGGTACATTTACCGGTTTGGTATATTTCTTCTTCTCCAAAGAACACAAAGGGGTGTTTGGCGGAGCTGCTAAAATTGGCATCTGGGTTATTATGGTAACCTTTGGCGCTTCTTTCGGCTATACTGTTATGAGCCGTATGTCACTATTAATCGGCCGTATCGATTTCCTGTTTGGTGAATGGCTGGGGTTGATTAAATAGTGTGTCCACATAGAGTCACATCTTCGCTCTATAATAATATCATATTTACAATAATTTTACTTATTCTTTTCTTTAGTGCAAATCTTTATGCTCAAGGTGAAATAATACCTGATAGCAGTTTAACTGATACGGATACTGCCCTGGTAAAGGTTGCCCCTGTTACTTCTTTGCTTGTTGAAGATTTCAAATATGACGATGGAGAACGGCTGGTACTATCATGGGTACCATCAATCGATGACCAACTCACGGGGGGAAAAGTATTAGGTTATCGTTTATTCCGCTCTACAAATGGAGAGAGCCCTGAGGTTATAGCTGAGTTATTACCTCAAGTCAATACTCATGTTGATGAAAATCTTGATCGGCATAATTTGTACAGTTATTTCATAGAAGCCTTTTCAAAGAATTTCACCGCCCAGTCAACGGTTTCTGCTCCCGTGTCTCCACAAAGAGAATGGATAAATTTTAGCAGAACATTTTTGTTTTTAATCGCTCTCGTAATTGGCGGAGCAGTGATAATATATATCGAATATGCTCGTCGCGGAAACGCACTTTTTGTCCGTAAAATTGCCGGTCTTGAAGCTGTCGAAGATGCCATTGGAAGGGCTACTGAAATGGGACGCCCGATTCTATTTATTCCTGGAATTCAGGATATGGATGATGTTCAGACATTGGCCGGTATAACAATTCTTGGACACGTGTCGCGCCAGATTGCTGATTATGATACAAAAATAAGAATGCCTGTCTCAAGATCGCTGGTAATGACCGCTGCTCGGGAAACAATCAAAGCTTCCTACCAGGCGGCTGGCAGGCCTGATCAATATAGTGATGATATGGTGCAGTATGTAACTGATGAACAGTTCGGTTATGTTGCCGCAGTTGACGGTATTATGGTTCGTGAAAGGCCGGCGACGGTATTTTTGTTGGGTGCTTTTTTTGCTGAGTCATTGATTTTAGCTGAGACCGGAAATTCGGTGGGAGCTATCCAAATTGCTGGGACAGCCCGCCCTGCTCAATTACCGTTTTTTATAGCCGCCTGTGATTTTACTCTGATTGGCGAAGAACTTTTTGCCGCCTCGGCTTACCTTTCCGGTGAACCAAAACAGTTGGGATCACTCAAGGGACAGGATGTTGGTAAGGCCATTGCCATGACAGCAATTTTTATCGGTGTTATTTCTGCTACGATTGCGGCTGTCTGGGATATTGAATTTTTTGTAAATATATTACATTATTTGAAAGTTATTTTTACGGCCTAACAGGAATATATGAGAAGAGAAATACCATTATTAATAACATTCGGAATCGGCACTCTGCTTATTCTCTCGGTATTTATTCCTCCAATGGAATCGTTGGGTGAGGATTTTACCGTATTTTTTGATATTATTGCCGTATTTGCCTTCTTTTTAGGTGGTGGAAATCTCCTCCGTGTTCATTTAATTAAATTAAGCAGGCGTAAGGAAGATTGGGAATATTCGATTGTCACTCTTTTTGGTTTTGCAGTAATGCTGACAATCGGCCTTTTTAAGCTTGGCAATCCTGGTGGAATATCTGCTTCACCGACTGAAGCTGGGTCTCTGTTTCAGGAAATTTTTGATTTTGTTCTGGTTCCATTGGGAGCTACGATGTATTCTTTGCTGGCCTTTTTTGTAGCTTCAGCGTCATACCGAGCCTTCCGTGCTAAAAATAAAGAGGCTACAATTTTATTGATCGCCGCTTTTATAATATTACTTGGGCGGACACCATTTGGAATGTATCTGACTGCCTGGGTTCCAGGATCAATTGATATCCTTCAAATTCCCAATATGGCTATCTGGATCATGAACTCACCCAATCTTGCCGGTCAGAGAGCTATTCTTATCGGTATCGGTTTGGGAGTGGTCTCGATGTCGATGCGTATTATTCTGGGTGTTGAACGGACATATCTCGGAGGGGATGATTGATGACTGATCTGTTTATTATCCTTCCTCTAATGAGTCCGTTTGTAGAAAATGTTGGCCGAATAATATCGCTTATAATTATTGGTGGTGGCCTGCTTTGGTTGTTTATTAATGCTTATCGCGGTAATGATGTTGACCGCCGCATCATATTTTTATTCATCTTAATATCAGTCGCAGCACCGATACTATTTCCAATTGAATTTAAAGAGAAAGCAACCCCGGTTGTCAAAGCTGTTTATGATAAAATAGAATCATTACCCCCCGGATCAAAGGTATTGATTTCTTTCGATTTTGATCCGGCTATGGCTCCTGAAGTCCAGCCGATGGCTAATGCTATCACAAGACACTCATTAGCTCGGGGGCACAAAGTTATTTTCATGTCTTTGTTTGCCACCGGTCAGGCATTGCTGACCCAGAGCCTTAAAGAGGTTTTGGTGGATGATACTATTAGCTGGGACAAGCCTTTTATTGAACAAAGAGATTATGTCAACCTTGGTTACAAAGCCGGCAACGAAGGCGTGCTCAATGTTATCATAACCGATTTTAAAAAGATGTTCCCGACCGATGTAAATAATACTCCTTATGAAGAAATCCCCGTGCTAGATGGTATCAATTCCTGTAAGGACTTGGATCTGGTTGTTTCGCTTGGCGGTGGCAAGCCTGGAGTTAAAGAATGGGTTCTTTATGTAGGTGACCAGGGTGATATCCCCATTGCTGCCGGTGTGGCCGCGGTTGTTGCACCTCAGATGTATCCCTATTATCCCAAACAATTAGTTGGTATTTTAGGCGGCGTTAAAGGGGCGGCTGAATACGAATCGGAATTGGTTCATAATTACAAACAATTCGAAAATATGGATACTCCCGGACTACGGATGATGGGACCGCAAACCCTGGCTCATATGGTAATTCTGACTTTTATTCTCATAGGTAATTTCTCCTTTTTTGTAATTAGATCACGAAAGAGGAGAGAAGAATGAAAAAAGCTCCTATTATAACTCTGGGGGTTGTGATACTCCTGTTTATAATCAGTTGGGTTTTCAAATCAAGCTCTGTCTATGGTGTTGATGAAAACTATCTCCTTTATGGTATGAAATATACCATTGCTGCTTTTCTCACTCTTGCAATTTTCTCATTTTTATATCAGGACAATCCATATTACAAATTTGCAGAACATCTGTTTGTTGGCGTCTCAGCAGCCTTCTGGATGAGCATGGGTTTCTGGACTACAATCGTTGGGAATCTTGTCCCTCGAGTATCAGAATCATTATCAAACTTTTTTAAAGTTCCCTATAATCCGGATAATCAGAATTTATTTTACTTTGTTCCAGTCGTTCTCGGTATCCTTTTATTAATGCGTTTAACAAAAAAATATGGTTGGATCTCGCGCTGGCCATTGGCATTTATTGTCGGTACAACAGCCGGTTTAAATTTTATCCGTTATTTAAGATCTGATTTTATTAATCAGGTCAAAGCCACATTTGTGCCATTGGTGATTAACTGGCATGGTTTAGGGAATCTTTTCTCAAACTTTTCCTTATCATCCACCGGACCGTTTATAATGATGATGGCTAACTGGATAATTTTCCTTGGTGTTTTTTGTGGTCTTATTTATTTCTACTTTTCCAAAGAGCACAAGGGTGCCTTTGGTTTTGCTTCAAGAATAGGTGTTTGGATTCTTATGATAACGTTTGGCGCCTCTTTTGGATATACGGTTATGGGACGTATCTCTCTTTTAGTTGGTCGCCTGACTTTCTTATTCCATGATTGGCTTGGATTAATAAATTAAATAGTTCTCTAAATAAAGTGGGAGAACAGTATGAAATATAAACTGTTACTTTTTTTAATTGTTTTACTGACTCTATCTGTGGCAGGGTATGCTCAGGAAGAGGTTGCTCCCGATACAACGGTAGCGGCAGATTCTACGGTTATATCTCCGCCAGCTCCAATAAGTATGCTGGAGGTTGCTGATGTTCCCAATGATCATGGCCATGCGATTGATCTAACATGGGAACTTTCACCAGATGATGGTGCCGGGGAGAACTCGGTTCTTACTTATGAGATTTTCCTATGGAAGCCATTTCTGGTCGATACGCTGACAACAATGAGGCAGTTGATCGATAGCTTAAACGAAGCATCGGTTGTTATTGATGATCCTAACGTAAACTACAAAGACCTTGTTAAGGATCAGGGAATTAAATATGACGAGATTGCTGATCGTCTTCCGCAGGCTTACGCTCAATATCCCGATGGCGGTAAATGGCGTTATGTTGATAAAGTTCCATTAGGTTCGAGTTCTTTTAGAAATGCCGGAACAAAGTCAAAAATGTCCCCGGATTACTTACCTGATTTTACCGATTTATATTATCGAGTAGATGCTGTGACTATTGATACTCTAATCAGATCCAGTTCCGAACCAGTTGGTCCGGTTCAATCCTCCGGCCAATGGTTTAATACCGGTAGAATCCCGGTTCTGGTAGCTGTTTTTATTTTCTGTTCTCTGACAATTATTTTTGTGCAAAGAGCAAAAAAAGGGGCTGATCTTTATGTCCGGCCCATTAGTGGCATTGAGGCGGTTGATGATGCAATCGGTCGCGCTACTGAAATGGGACGCCCGATTCTTTATGTTCTGGGATTAGGCACCGCAGCCGATGTAGCCACAATTGCTTCTTTTACGATTCTAAGCCGGGTGGCTAAAAGAGTGGCCGAATATCAGACTGAGTTGATTGTCCCCACTTATGATCCGATCGTTATGTCAGTGGCTCAGGAAGTGGTAAAGTCATCATATATGGATGCCGGCAGAGCTGACAATTACAATGAGGATATCGTATTTTTTGTTACCCAGTCGCAGTTTGCCTATGTGGCAGCGGTGAATGGAATAATGCTCCGCCAGTATCCAGCTACTAATATTTACATGGGTACCTTCTATGCCGAGTCATTACTATTGGCAGAAACCGGGACAGAAGCCGGGTCGATTCAGATTGCCGGCACAGACCAGATATCTCAGCTCCCCTTCTTTATTGTTGCCTGTGACTATACCTTGATAGGCGAAGAATTATATGCCGCCTCGGCATATCTGGGAAGAGAGCCAGTATTATTAGGTTCACTCAAAGCTCAGGATTATGCTAAGGCTGCGGTTCTGATACTTGCCTGTCTGGGACTGTTAGCAAGTAATTTTGGCTTTGATAGTTTTATTGAACTTTTTCATGTGGTAGATTAGGAGGAGTTAGATATGAAAAGAGAACTTCCATTTGCTCTGGTTTTCATCTTCGGACTCTTCATGGTCCTGCAGTATTTTGTACCGCATGAAAAATCAGAGTGGGTATACGAATTTCTTCTCGATTGGATTTATATTATCGGGATTTTCGCCTTGGCGCTGGGAATATGGTCATTATTCCGGGTCTCGGTAAATAATATTAAAATCCGTAAAGAGGGATGGCAGTATTCTTATGTAACCCTTGCCGGTCTCTTTTTGATGATCGCATTTGGTTTTACACAGAAGACAGGTGAATCATGGGGGATGTATTTTATTTGGATACTTCTCTCGCTGGCTTGTCTTGGCTCAATTATGCAGATCAGAGTGGCAACCTCTACCAATCAAAAAAAATTATTTTTGGTAATTGCGTTAGCCACCCTTGCTTTAGCAACTTTAGTTGCAGTTTTTGATAATGCCTGGCATTTCTATTTCTATACGGCTGAAGGGTTGGAAAACAGCATGTTCCGCACGTTTTTCGATAATATCCTGATGCCGATTCTGGCTACAATGTTTTCACTATTGGCATTCTTTGTTGCATCAGCCGCTTACCGCGCCTTTCGTGCTCGCAATGTACTTGCTTCGCTTCTTTTGTTGGCCGCTTTGTTGGTTATGATTCGTTTTAATCCCTGGATTCCGGGAGCCATTTATGTGGCTAAAGCTTCAAACTGGCTAATGAATGTTCCCAATCTGGCGGCTCAAAGGGCAATTGTTATTGGAGTTGGTTTGGGGATGGTCGCTACCGCTCTGAAAGTTATTCTGGGTATTGAACGCGGCTATATGGGGAAAGGATAAGGAGGACAAACTATGGACTTTTTTGAAAAATTGATGAAATTGGATCGTCGATGGGTCTTCCTGTTGTTAATTATTGTGTGTGTCGTAACATACTATATTGACTACAAAGTACCCATTTTGCCGGAACAAGAATCTCGTAATATTTTTACTTTTATTGACAGCCTCCCTCCGGGTGATATTGTCTTTG
>JBDRQG010000402.1:0-17211 GCA_043826475.1 bacterium | reverse complement strand
CAATATCCGTAGAAATAGATCTTTCAGGAGCTGCCAATGTCGGTGAAATTATTACGGCTTTTAATTCTCAAATGACATCAGCCGGATATCCGACCGTTACCATGAGCCTTAATGCTGCCGGAACCGGTTTGCAAATTGATGATGCCGGTGGAACTCCAGGATTACGAATTGAAGACAGCTCAACCTTGTCAACAACGGCACTAGATTTGGGCATAGTCGGTTTGATTGGAACCGGTTTGACCGGAAGTGACCTGGATCCGATGGAGAGTTTCAAAATTGACGAAACCACCGGGACAACGGCTGCTGACCTGGGTATCAATGGATCAGTCTCTGTTGATTATTCCGGTAATGATCTTGATCCTATTTTATTGGCTTCTTCCAATTTGGCTGACTTGAACAACGGAATGGGGTTTGATCTGGGGAGAATAGTGGTTCATCATGGCGATGATACCGTCTCCTTCGATCTTTCATCTCCATCGATTGTAACGATTCAGGATGTCATTGATAAAATCAATGGCTCGGGGCTGGATATTACCGCTTCGTTAAATGCATCATCAACGGGAATCCAAATTGAAAATAATGATCCGACTGTCTCTTTGATTATTGAAAATGACACTGGAAGTGAACTGGCTAAGGATCTTGGAATTTGGGGATCAACGGATCTTATGGGTTCTATGATTCTTCTGCAAAAATCATTGCTTAATAATGATCAGGATGGTACCGGTCGCTTACTTGAGAATTTGGATGCCGGTATTCAGCACTTGCTGAACTATCGAGCTTCAGTTGGCGCCAAAGCAGTTAGGCTGGAAACTACCGCTAGTCGTCTTATTGATATGGAATTAAGTTTTACCAAGCTCCTCAGTGATACTGAGGATGCTGATATAACCAAACTGGCAACAGATCTGGCCAGCCAGGAGAGCAACTATCAGGCTTCACTGGCTGCCAGTGCTCGGATTATTCAACCCAGCTTGCTGGATTTTCTTAGTTAGGATCAAAACCAAGGATAGATTATGCGGATTAATAGCAGTCGATTTGGATTACTTGAAATATCGGAAGATAAAATTATCAAAATGCAGAAACCGATTCTCGGTTTTGAAGGATTGGACTCATACTGTCTTATTGAACAGGAAGAATTTCTCCCCTTCATGTGGCTGCAGTCGTTGAATGATTCGGCTATCGCCTTCATAGTTGTTAATCCGGTTTTGTTTTTCTCCGATTATAAAATCAGAATTCATTCTAATGAAGTGGCTGATATGGGGGTTGAGTCGCCTGATAATGTTGAGACTTATGTTATCGTAACTATTCCGCAGAATCCAAAAGAAATGTCAGTAAATCTTCAGGGACCGATTTTAATCAATACTGAGAATAACCGGGCTAAACAATTAGTGATGGTGAATTCTGAATATCAGGTCAATCATCTGTTATTTTTACCTGAAGATATTACCCAAGAGGTTCATGAAAAACAGATAGTTGAACCAGTTGGTGTCTGATGAATGTAGGTAAAAAAATACAATAAATAAAGGCAGCAATGTTGCTGTAAGGAAATGGATTTCCTAAAAATGACTGTTACAAATACAACTCAAAAAGCCTCTACAGAAGACCTGCTGAAAGCAGCCAATTTGCTTCTTAAGAAAAACGAACTCGAAAATGCCTATCCATATATTACTCAACTTCTGGATAATAATTATGGTGATGCCCAATTTCGAGTAAATGCCGCTCTAATTGCTCTGGGATTAAATAAAACTTCTGAGGCAGAAAAGCTTTTTCAGGATGCTCTTCAGTTAGAACCGGAAAATCAAATCGCCAATTATAATCTCGCCTTACTTTATGTTAAGGAAAATGATTTTATTAAAGCGGAAAAAATATTTAAAGAGCTGATAAAAAAAGATCCTGATAATGCCTGTTTGCATAATGATATGGGCGTAGTTTACAACAGCCTTGGAAAGACAGAAAAGGCCAAAAAATCTTTCGAAACGGCTCTGACAATTGATCCAAATCTTAAAATAGCTAAAAAAAACCTGACCGACATATTATACAATTCCAGAAATACAAAATTAAAAAAGATAACCGGAAAAAAGATTGTCTTTTTTGCCAGCCTTACTTCGTTTTTGAATGATATAATTGATGACCTGAAAGATAAAAACGAAGTGCGTCTCTTTGAAGGTGAAACTACCGGACAAATGTTGGAACTAATGGAATGGGCTGATCTGGCCTGGTTTGAATGGTGTGATAATCTTATCATCGAAGGTTCTCATTTGCCAAAAAAATGCAATATAATATGCCGGATTCACAGTTATGAAGTCTTTACTGATTTGCCCTCGAAAGTTAACTGGAGTAATGTTGACCATCTTATTTTTGTTAATGAATCGGTCAAAGAACTCTTTGAACGGCAGGTGGCTTGTAAAACCCCCCGTATTGTTATTCACAATGGGGTAGACACCGGCAAATTTAATATCCCAACCGGAAAAAATACGGGAAAAAGATTGCCTCGGTAGGTTTTATAAATTATAAGAAGAATCCGACCCTCCTTCTTTATTGCTTTAAGAAAATTTATCAATACGACCCCGAATACAGCTTGCATATAGCCGGAGAGTTTCAGGAGCCGAGAATACAATTGTATTTTGAAGATTTCCTGAAGAAAAATCCTTTACCGATTCATTTTGATAACTGGGTTGAAGACATGCCTTCGTGGTATGCCGACAAGGATTTTATTATATCAACCTCATTGTTTGAGTCTTTTCATTATTCTATTGCCGAGGGAATGTCCTCGGGGTTGATGCCCTTGATCCATCACTGGTGCGGATCAGACAAACTTTACCCATCTGAATATTTATTCAATGATCCGGATGATTGTCTGAAACTGCTAAAACGGATGGAGTCTGAAAATCTTCATCAGCGTGCTATAAAAAACCGTCAGTTTATATGCAACCGATATATGGCCGGTGATAAACAGGCTGAAATTTCAAACCTTCTGGCACAGTTAACTGCAGTTGGAAATATCTGGCAGAAAAAATAACAAGGATAGTAATATGGCTTCAGCTCGTAAGAAAAATAGCAAAGTAAAATCATCCAGTACTAATAAATTATCCCAAACTTCTTTAGAAAAGTTGATTGATGAATTGCAATCTAATCCGGTTAATCTAAAGGCTGGTAAATTAGAAGAAGCCGAAAAAACAATTTCCGACTGGATTGATGAACATGGCGATTCGGTTGATACTTCATTTTTGCAGTGTTTTATCCATCTATCCCTTCGTGAATTCGATGATGCAGAAAAAGCCGGGTTAAAATTTCTTGAGCTGATTGAAAACGATTCATTAAGTTCCAAAAAGAGATTGTCGCAAGTTTATAATTTTTTGGGATCTATAAAAGTAGGGAAAAAGGATTTAGCTGGTGCTGAAAAATATTTTGAAGATTCAATAAATAGTGATAAGAAAAATCATCTCCCGTATTTGAACTTGGCTAACCTTTATGCAAACACAAACGAAAAAGACAAAGTATTAAAAACTATCAATCTTGGTCTAAAATGCTGTTCGGAAATTCAGGAATTGCGAATACTTGCAAATTCATTAAAAGCCAGACCTACAATTTCTGCCTGCATGATCGTAAAAAACGAGGAAGAACTCCTCCCCGATTGTCTGGAATCGATTCGGGACTGGGTGGATGAAATAGTTATTGTTGATACCGGATCAACGGATAAAACTGTGGAAATTGCCCTATCATATGGAGCAAAAATATTCCACCAGCCCTGGGAAGGGAATTTTTCCAAACACCGCAATTATTCAATCGAAAAAGCCACCTCAGATTGGATCTTTATTATTGATGCCGATGAACGCTTTATTAATGAGGATATTAATATAATCCGGCAACAGATTAATAAATCCGATTATGATATCATAGCTATTAATGTATATAATGTAAGTGGTAAATATGAAGAAAAGGTGACTTCGCTGGCATCGGTCCGTCTTTTTAAGCGGGAATTAAACCTTCGCTACCAGGGAATTGTCCATAATCAATTGGAAATCGACCCATCAATCCCCGTTCTCCGTACCAGAGCCCGTATAAAACATCTCGGGTATGGCTTGACCGAAGAAAAAATGGCGGCCAAAGCGGATAGAACCATCAAGCTTCTGGAAAAACAGATAAAAGAACGGCCTGATTTTGCTTTTGCATATTTTAATTATGCCCAGGTTTTATTGGGGCAGGATTTATCAATACATACGGACAACCCACAAAAAATTATAAAGGCTGCCTCCAAAGCTGTTGAGCTTACAAAAACCAAAAAGTCGAATCGAAGTGAACAGGATATCCACCTGATGTCTCTTGAACAATTGGCGATGATCTATTTTATCATCGGTCAAAACGACAAGGCAGAAAAATACGCCCTAAAGGCACTTAAGATTAAAGAGGACTATCTTGACCCTATTCTTCTTTTGGGTAATGTCTATTTGCGAAATAGAGATTTCCTTAAGGCGGAAGAATATTACAATCGATATTTAAAAGCACAGAAAAAATATGAAAAGTCGGTCGGGGTGGATGAGCTATTAATGATGCATCCTAAAAGTTTTCATCATGCTTATTATGGTTTGGGGATGGTTTCGGAATTTAAAAAAGATACTGATCAGGCAATAAAATATTTTGAAGATGTTCTTAAGACCCATCCGGAGTTTCTTGATACGGCTTCTCGTTTAGGGAAAATTTATCTAAGCCAGGCGGAAAATGAAAAAGCAGATGAATATTTCAGAAGACAATTGGAGTTTGATCCCAAATCTCATCTGGCTGCAGTTGGACTAGTTTGTACATGTTCGATTTTTAATGAAAATACAGAAGCGAAAAATTGGGCTGAAAAAGCTCTGGAATTAGTCCCCTCGGACTGTCCCGATCTGGCTGAATATTCCCGTGTTATTAATGTAGCAGGCCAGAAAGAATTGGCAATAAAGTTTCTTGATAAAGCTGCAACCAGCAGTTCTTTTGATCAGAATACTCTTCAGAATTTAGCCAGGCAAAGTTTTGATCTGGGGCAATATGATCATTCTGCACATTTTTATAATTTGCTAATTGAAAATGAGGGACCGAATCCAGAATGGCTTAATGATCTTGGGGGTTGTTATTACAAGCTTGAGAATTATTCTAAAGCCGAAATTTATTACCAGAAAGCTCTTGAACAGGAAGGCTTTCCGGCCATAACCTTCAGGAATCTTGGTTTAACTCATATGAAATTAGGTAAAATTCAGGAATCCGTTATAGTTTTGGAAAAATATATTGAACTGGAACCTGATCGATATGAAATATTGACTCTATTAGGGGATTTGTATCAAAATTTGAATGATTACAGTAGGGCTATAAATTATTATGAAAGATATCTAAGAATGTATCCAACAGTCACAAGTGTACTTTTTAGCCTTTCTAATTGCTATCTTGTTATGGGACACAGCGATTCAGCTATTTTAGGGTTTACCAGAATTCTTCAGATTGACCCGAATTTCAAACCGGCTCAGGATAAATTATTAGAATTACAGCAGACTGTGGAAAAATATTAAAAAAATAATAAATTTGCCATTAATAATTTAATTTTCCATCAATTTATATCTTAAGTCTTTATCCATTCTGCCGATTTAAATTCTATGATACTCTATTTTTTATATCAGGCATTTTGTAATGCCATAATGAAAGAATGTAATAGCATGCCGGGTGATGGGATCATTTCCGGAATGAAAAGACATGGAAGTTACTCCTTATGAACAATAACTTAACATAATAAAACGGGTAGGGAAACCCTACAAGTTTCAAGGAGGATGACACATGTCACTTCGTATCAATCACAATTTGGCTGCGTTAAACGCCCATCGCAATCTGTTGAATACAACAGAGGACTTGCAGTCATCGATGCAGAAGTTATCATCAGGTTACCGAATCAACCAGGGTTCTGATAATCCGGCTGGTCTAGTAATTTCAGAACAGTTCCGGGCTCAGATCGCCGGTTTGAATCAGGCCATTGATAACTCAGAAGGTTCTATCAGTATGATTCAGACCGCTGAAGGTGCTCTTAACGAAATCAACAACCTGTTGATCTCCATGAGAGAACTGGCAATTCATGCTGCCAACGAAGGCTTTAACGATGCCGACCAGCTCGCTGCTGACCAGGCAGAAATTGAAAACGCCATCGCCACTATCGACCGTATTGCCCAGAACACCCAGTTCGGCACCAAAAAACTTCTTGATGGTTCCAATGCCAATACGGCTACCATCACCAGCGCCAACAGTTCTGATTTGAATGTTGTCAAATCAAATCTGTCGAGTGGATCTCATTCAATCACTGCCACCAAGACAGCTGATGCTTCGGCTACTTTGAACACTACCTCGCTTGGTTTTTCATTGACCAATACCGATGGTGATCCGGTTGGTCTTTCAGAAGCAGTTCATAATGTCGATGTTATCCAGGCTTCCGATGTCGCCAAAAAGACTTCTAATGCGGTAACTCTGGCTGATGCCTTTGGTAATGACTTTACCATTGCTGCTGCCGCTACCGTAGCAATGCTTAGCTCAAGTAATGTGGCTACTGCTGTTGCCGGAAACGTTGGTACCTATACTTTCACATTGCAATTATGGGATGTTGAAGAAGGTACTACTGCGTTACATACTATTACCGTTGCTGCTGCATTAGGTGATACCTCTGTTACTATGGCTAATAAGATTAAAGATCAGCTTAATCTTAATTCTGACTTAGCAGGCAAAGTAACCGCTTCAGCCACTGCTGCTGGTCCGATCCGTCTTAAAACAACTAATCTTGGTGCCCAGTGGGCTCTTAAAACCACATCAACCACCACAACTGCCACTACTCAATGGTTTAATTTTGGTGCGGCTGATGCTCGTGGTGTTTCTGATAATCAATTAACATTAACTGCTACTACAGAAGCTAACTCAGCGGTCAGTAACACATTAACCCTTACTGCCGGTGCTTATACATCAGTACAAAGCATAGTAGATGCTCTTAATGTTGCTTTAACGGCTTCTTTTGGTACAGCAGCCGGGTCGACCGATTCTGACCTCGTTGCATCAATTGTCAACGGTAACAGAATTCAGGTCGCAACCAGAGACGAAGGTTCAGCATACTCATTGCTCTTCGGTACTATGGGTGCGGCTACCGGCAATTTGGAACACTATCTTGGTCTTTCGCAGGATTCCAGCGCCATAACCGGTCAGGATGCTCAAGTCAGTTTTGATGGCTACACCAATACAATAGATAAAGTAAAATATGGCTCAACCACTGATGTTGTAGTGGGTGATAAAGCTGCCGGTGAAACTGGACGGGGAACTGTCAGTTTGACTCTTGCCAATGCAGTCACAGGTGTCAATCTCGGAAGCACTCTGCTTGATGTCACCGCTTCCAAGTTTGATGTCCGTCTGGATGGTGGTCCGGCGACCAGTATTTCTGCCGGTGTCAATTCTACTATCTATAACGCTGATCGAAGCGAATCTATAGTCGTCAATTATGACCTCGCTTCAATTGGTGGAACAGAATCTATCAACAACGTTGATCGTTCTCTGGTCTTCCAGATTGGCGCCAATGTCGGTCAGACTACTGCCATCGGTCTGCGCAGCATGAGTACTACTATGCTGAGTAAGAATCTTGTGGGCAATATGTTCTCAAGCCTGGCGACAATTGATGTCACCACTGTTCAGGGTGCTCAGGATTCACAGTCAATTATCGATGCTGCTATTAACGAAGTCTCCACCACTCGTGGTACTCTCGGAAGTTTCCAGAAGAACACTCTGGAATCCAACTTGAGAAACCTTCGTATTGCGGCTCAGAATCTGACCGCATCGGAATCTCAGATCAGAGATACCGATATGGCCGCTGAAATGTCTGAGTTCACCAAGAACCAGATCCTGTTACAAGCCGGTACAGCTATGCTGGCTCAGGCTAACCAGGTTCCGCAGATCATTCTTTCACTCTTCGGTTAAGAATTGGTGAAGGATTGATGTGATATATAATTTCGGGGGAGATGAAAAACTCCCCCGATAATAAAGCTAAGAATGTTTAAACATTGAAGTTTTTGGATTACAGGAGTAAAATAAAATGCCCGGTTCAAATTCAATTGACGGTCTGATCTCAGGTTGGGACACTACTGCAATTGTTGATTCCATTATTGAATATGAACGGCAGGATGCTGTCCTTTTGGAGGAACAGCAGGCCTCAAAAACCAATATCATATCTGCTTATAAGGCGCTCCAGGCAAAAATTCTCGCTCTAAATGCCGCCATTAAACAATTGACCTATAGATCTACTTTTAATGCTACCAATGTTAGTGTTTCTGATGAAAGTATTTTAACTGCCTCCACATCAGGCAAAGCGGCTACCGGATCATATGAAGTGCAGGTATTGGAAGTTGCCCGCAACCATCAGATAGCAAGCCAGGGAATTTCCGATGAATCGTTGGCTCTGATGGGCACCGGCGAGATAACTATCCAGGTGGGGGATGGCACCGAGCATACTTTGACCATCGATGCCAATAATAATTCACTGGTGGGGATAAAGCAGGCTATAAATGACGCCCATATCGGAGTCACCGCAACAATTATTAATGACGGATCTTCAAATGACTCATACCGTCTTATGATAACCGCCGACAAAACCGGCCGTAGCAATAATATTGAGATTAGTTCCAGCCTTACGGGGGGAACCAATCTCAATTTTAACACGGCTATGTTCGATTCCCCTGAAGTTTTATCCTTTGATATAGCTTCCGATGCTCAGGTAACTTTGGATTCGATGTCGTCATATACCGGCAGTACCAATAAAATTTATACTTTCACCGTTTTGGGAGATGGGGCTCAGACAATCGGCTCCGATACGATTAATATCCACTGGTCTGATGGCACCAATGAAGGGACTATCACGGTTACCCAGGCAGATACGGAAGTTGAACTGGTAGGAACCGGGGCTGACGGATTAAAGCTGAATTTTTCAACCGGTACTTTAACCTCTGGTGATTCATTCCAGGTTCAGTCATTTTCACCGCTGATTCAAGACGCTTCGGATGCAAAAATCTCTTTTGGCGCCAGCAGTGGTTCGGGTTCGCCAATTGTAGTTACTTCAAATACAAATACTTTTGATAAAGTTATTACAGGATTAAAATTTGTTGTCCAGAAAATAACCGATCCGGGTGAATCGGTTATTATTAATTCATCAATTGGAACCGAAGATATCAAAGCTTCTATCGATGACTTTATTACTCGTTATAACGATGTTGTGGATTTTATTGATACCCAAAATGAATATAATCAGGACACTGAAGAATCCGGAGTTTTGTTTGGCGATTCCACCCTTTGGCTGCTGCGACAATCGCTTAATTATGCAATGGGGGGTAAAATCGAAGGGATTGATTCTGACTATAACCAGCTTTATTCGATCGGAATCAGATCCAAGCTCGATGGACAGTTGGCGATTACAGATTCTTCACGATTAGAAGAGGCTTTAAATAATAATCTCGAAGATGTTATAAAACTATTTACAGATGGCGGTCAGTCATCTCATACCGGAATTGAATATGTTTCCGCTACCGAAGAGACCAAAATAGGTGATGGCTATGAAGTGAATATCACCGCCGCCGCCACTCAGGGGAAAATGACCGGAGATACGATCGACGAACTTTCAATTACCCCGATTACAATAACTGACGCCAACAACTCCTTTAAGTTAAAAATAAACGGTGTTGAATCTGATATCATGAAGCTGACCTCCCGAACCTACACTAACACCGATCAGTTAGTAAGCGAAATCCAGAGTAAGATTGACAGTGACAGCAAAATCGGCAGCCGGGGACTGACGGTAGAGTGGGTTGACCTGGGTACAAACGGTTATCTCAAATTTTCCAGTTCCACCTATGGCGAATCATCAAAAGTGGAACGGGTAACATCAATATCCAATTCTGCCTATGGGACCATTGGTCTTTTGAGTCCAGAGACAACTGACGGCACCGATGTCGCTGGGACGATCAACGGTGAGGAAGCCAAAGGAACAGGGCAGCTTTTAAAAGGACTTGATGGCAACGAAACTACTGATGGATTAGTATTAAGGGTAACCCTCGATGAAACCCAGGTTAGTGATGGTGTTGAAGGGACAATTGATATCACCAAAGGTATAGCCGCTCGCCTGAGAGACAAGGTCAATAGTTATATTCTCGAAGGGGATGGGCTTCTGGATCGCAAGGTTAGTAGCTATGAAAAGCAAATTGAAGATTTAACCAGTCAAATTGAAAAAATAGACGAGCGTCTGGCATCAAGGCGGGAATCGTTATATCAGCAATATTACGCTATGGAAAATGCCCTGGCTGAATATCAATCGACAAGCTCGTTTCTAACAACCCAGTTGGCTGGGTTGAATAATAATTGGAACTTTGGAAAAAACTCTAATAACTAAAGAATTGAGGAAACCATGGACGGAAAATTAAACACTTATCAGCAAGTTGAAACATCCACCAAAACCCAGCTTGACCTGATCTTAAAAGTCTATGACGGTGCGATCAAATCATTCAAGGATGCTTCAGATCATTACAAGAATAATAAATTCAACGAAGGTTATGAACAGCTTGAAAAATCACGTAAGTTTCTGACTCACCTTTATACTACTCTTGATATGGATAAAGGGGGTGAGATTGCTCAGAATCTCGGGCAATTATATGTTTATATGATCAATCAGGTCAATGTTGCTGAAGCGACCAAAGATCTCAAGCTAATTAAGGAAAATATTGATATCCTCAATAATATCCGCTCCGGATGGAAAAGCCTTAAAGATAATGAAGTGAAGGAAAAATTAAACCAAATAAAGACTGAGCACGGAGTGAATCCGGGTCAATTTATTCAGTCAGTTTAAAGTGGTATAATGGACTATCAAGATTTAAAAAATATTGAAAGGGAATTAACTGCCGCCCTGAAAGAAGAATATTCTTTTTACCAGCAGTTGTACATCACCCTGGACAAGCAGCGCGACTTGATCAAGTTTGATCATGATGCCCATCTGCTGGATCTGTTTGCCGAAGTGGAGAGATACCGTTCGCGTATAAAAACTTCAGAAGCCCGGATCAGTACATTAAAAGAAAAAAATCTGCAGGCTTTTCGAATGGTTTCGGTACTCCCCGAAGTGAAAAAACTTATCAACAGTATCACCACTCTGATAAAAAAGAATCAGGATATTGTCAAAGAGTGCGAAGGTTACTGTGAGGGAAGATATAACCGGATACAGCAGGAATTAGGCGAGTTAAAGAACAGCAGTAAAATTATGCAGTATTTAAGCGACGGCGTTCCCGCCCCGCAATTTGTTGATGGGAAGAAATAGGAAATAAATAAACCACACGATAGGATTGGTGGAAGCATGGAAATAGGACCCTTGCAGAACAGAAGCAGCGGCAATAAGCCTGAAAGTATTTCGGGTTTAGCGCAAAAGGAAAATTTACCGGAAAGGAAAAACCATCAGGACAGTGTTTTCATTTCTGAAAATGCCCGCGAAAAGCTGGGAAAACTGGCTGATGCTGCTTTAAAAAAATACGGATTAGGGGATATGCCGTCAAGTAAGACGGTTACAAACGATCTGGAAATAAGAATTGATAAAATCAAACTGGCCAAAGAGAGGATTGAATCGGGCTATTATCAGCAACTTAATATTGTTGAACAAATAGCTGATAAACTGGCTGATGAAATAAATGGGACGATTGATAAAGAAAAAGATCAGGGATAATAATATATGACAACGGCAACGTTAGATAATAAAGTCAGACAAGTTGTTTCCAATATACAAAACCTTCCAACCCCTCCGATAGTATTCCACCAGATTCAAAAGGTTATTAATGATCCTGACTGCTCAGCAGCCAAAGTCGCGGCTATTTTAGCTGAAGATCCAGCTATGTCGGTAAAAGTATTGAAGTTGACCAATTCGGCTTTTTATGGCTTGTCGCGGGAAGTTAACTCCGTCAAACAGGCTGTCGTTATTGTTGGCATTGAAGCTATCAAAAATCTGGTTCTATCGGCCAGTGTCCTGGATATGTTTAAGGGTAGTAGTATTGACCAGGAAGCACAGGAGAAATTCTGGCGCCACTCCCTTGCAACAGGTTATTGTTGTAGAATTTTATCCAAAAAACTTCAGGCGCGCGGTATAATTGATCAGGATACGGCTTTTTCTGCTGGTTTATTGCATGATTTGGGTAAATTGGTCTTTTCGTGTTTCCTGGATAAAGAATATACCAAGCTGAAAGATGCTCGTAAAAATGATAGAATTTCACAGGACTTTGAGTTAGAAAATCAAATTTTAGGCTACAATCATGCTCAAATTGGTGGATTTCTATCGGTTTTATGGAAATTACCTCAAAAATTGGGTGAAGCAATCTCATATCACCATAATCCTCATGAACTTAAAGATGAAAATCCACTGGTTAATCTGGTTCATATTTCCAATTATATTGCAAAAAAGACTTTCTATGAACAAGATGAACAGGCATTTATTGGTCATTTGGATAACGAAGTTCTAAAAAATATGGAAATTGAAGAGCAACAGCTTGAAGAATATAGTGAAGTTCTGAGAGAAGAATATTTAAAGGCTGAAACTTTTATGAAAATGGTTGGGCTCAGCTAATCTGCTGATTGGTAATCTTCATACATATCATTCTTTTTAATATTTTCTAATATGATAACCTGTTCCCCCTCAACGTCTTTTTAATTGATTTTGCTAAACTTTTCGCCTTGACATCCGAGAGAATATCCTATATTATGCAAACTTGTCCGGATGATGGATTATGTCCGGGATAGTTTTTATTATGGGCGATTAGCTCAGATGGTTAGAGTACTTGCTTGACATGCAAGGGGTCACTGGTTCAATTCCAGTATCGCCCACCATAATTCGAGCGGGTTAGAATGGAATAATCCGCTGTTGTTATAATTGGTGTAACTATGAGTAACGTACAGATCACATTCCCTGATGGATCAGTGAAGGAATTTTCTTCCGGAACCACCGGCTATGATATAGCCAAATCCATCTCGCCTAATTTAGCCAAGGTTGCTATTGCAGTCAAGGTTGATGGTGTAGTGCGTGATCTTTCTGCTGTTATTAAATCGGATGCACCATTAGAAATTCTTACTTTCGATCAACCCGAAGGCAAAAAAGTATTTTGGCATTCATCATCACACATAATGGCTCAGGCAGTGCAGGAGCTTTTCCCTGGTGTTAAGCTGGCTATTGGTCCTGCTATTGATGAAGGCTGGTATTATGATTTTGATGTGGAAAAACCGTTTCTCCCTGAGGATATTGAAAAGATCGAAAAACGGATGCAGAAGATCATTGATGAAAAAGCTACCTTCTCCTGTGAAGAAAAATCCAAAGAGCAGGCGATGGCAGAATACAAAGCTTCAGGAGAACAATATAAAGTTGAACTTCTTGAAGGATTCGAGGATGATACCGTTACTTTTTATTCTCAATCTAGTTTCTTTGACCTCTGTCGCGGACCGCATATTCCCAATACTGGCATTATTAAAGCCTTCAAGTTAACAGCAACTTCAGGAGCATATTGGCGAGGCGACGAAAAACGTCAGATGCTGCAGAGAATTTATGGCGTCTCGTATCCAAAAAAAGTAATGCTTGAAGATTACCTGTATCGGATGGAAGAGGCCAAAAAGCGCGACCATAGAGTCTTGGGCAAACAGCTGGAGCTCTTTTCTATAAATGAAGAAGTCGGCGCCGGACTGGTCTTATGGCATCCCAAAGGGGCGCGGGTTAGAAATGAAATCGAAAATTTCTGGCGGGAAGAGCATCTTAATAAAGGATATGAATTAGTCTATTCACCCCATATTGCCTTGCGTCAGCTTTGGGATAGAAGCGGCCACACTGATTTCTATGATGAATCGATGCTCAAACCGATGGAAGTAGAAAACAGGTTGTATCAGCTTAAACCAATGAATTGTCCTTTTCATATCCATATGTACAAAAGTCGCATGTGGTCGTACCGTGATCTTCCATTGCGTTGGGCGGAACTTGGGACCGTCTATCGTTTTGAAGCAAGTGGTGTGCTGCATGGCCTTATGAGAGTGCGTGGCTTTACTCAGGATGATGCCCATCATTTTGTGACTCAGGAAAATATGGAAGAGGAAGTAATTTGGGTTCTGAACTTCTGCGTTCATATTCTTAAGTCATTTGGATTTTCTAATTATGATATCTATCTCTCCACCAAACCCTTAGAAAAGGCTATAGGTGAAGATGTTGATTGGGAGAGGGCTGAAGGAAGCCTTAAAAATGCCCTTGAAAAGGCTGGTATGGAATATCAGATTGACGAAGGGGGCGGGGCTTTTTATGGACCAAAAATTGATATTAAGATAAAAGATGCATTGAATCGGAGCTGGCAATGTTCTACTATTCAGTTCGATTTTTCCTTGCCGGAACGGTTCGATCTTACTTATATTGATAATGACGGCAAGCAAAAACGGCCGTATATGATACATCGTGCTCTGTTAGGGTCAATTGAAAGGTTTTTCGGTGTGCTTATTGAGCACTATGCCGGTAATTTCCCTCTTTGGCTCGCTCCGGTACAGGTAAAGATCTTACCCATTACCGATAATTTTAATGAGTACGGAGAAAAATTATTAAAGGCTTTGAAAGAACACAAAATCCGAGCTGAGCTTGATAATCGTTCTGAAAAAGTCGGTGCCAAAATTCGTGATGCGGAAATGCAGAAAATTCCGTATATGTGTATTGTTGGTGCTAAAGAGATGGAGTCAGGTTCAATATCCCTCCGCAAACATGGCGAGGGTGATTTAGGTTCAATGAGCATTGACCAGCTTGTTGAAATAATGAAAAAAGAGATTGAAAACAAAGGTCTTGATTTAGAGGCTCTTTCATTAGGAGGAATTCATAAGTAAGCAGGAATTGCGAATTAATCATCGAATCAGAGTTACTCCGATTCGTTTGATTGGTGCCGAAGGTGAGCAGGTTGGTATTATTCCAACTGCTGAAGCTCTCCAGCGGGCACAGGAATTGGGACTGGATCTAGTTGAAGTGTCGCCGACCAGCCGGCCTCCCGTATGCCGGATCCTTGATTTTGGCAAGTTCAAATATGAACTGGCAAAAAAGGATAAAATGGCCAAGAAAAAGCAGCACTCATTCCAGTTGAAGGAAATGCGTTTCAGGCCTAAAATTGATGAACATGATTTTCAGTTCAAAACCAAGCATGTCAGGAATTTTATTGAAGCGGGCAGCAAGGTAAAGGTTTTTGTGATGTTTCGCGGAAGAGAAATGGCTCATGTCGAATTTGGCCGCGATGTCCTTGACCGGGTTGCAAAGGAACTGGAAGACATTGCCATTGTTGAAACCATTCCAAGGCTTGACGGCCGGAATATGAATATGGTTGTCACACCAAAACCTGAGGTCTTTTTGAAGATGAAAAAAGAAGCCGAAGCAAAAAAATTAGAACAAAAAAAGATTAAAGATAAAGCAGAAAATAGTGAAAAGCAGAAATCGGCAGTTGAGGCCGAATCTGAATAGTATATTGATTAAATGACAAGAAGGTAAATGATGCCGAAAATGAAGACTCTCAGAGGAGCTGCTAAAAGATTCAGAAAGACAGCCTCAGGGAAAATTAAAAGACACAAAGCGTATAAGACTCACATTTTAACTAAAATGTCGCCCAAACGCACTCGCCAGCTCCGTAAAGCCACCCTGGTTTCAAAAGCTGACAGCAAACGGGTAAACAGAATGCTCCCCAATTAATAATTGGGTTTTACAGTATAGGAGATTAGAGAATGCCTCGTGCAAAAAATAACGTAGCAGCCCATCAGCGCCACAAAAAAGTACTTGATCGGGCTAAAGGAAATTACGGTGGTCGGAGAACTCTCTACCGCACTGCTCTTGAAACGGTTCACAAAGGCTTGAAATATGCTTATCGTGATCGCCGCAATAAAAAAAGAGATTTCCGCCGCCTCTGGATTACCCGTATTTCCGCCGCCGCCAAGATTTGCGACACAAATTATTCATCTTTTATATCCGGTCTGAAAAGGGCAGGAGTTAATCTGGATCGTAAAATGTTAGCCGATATTGCTGCTCGTGATATGGCTACTTTTTCATCTTTGGCAAAAATGGCCGCCGGCAAGTAGTCCCCTCCGGGTTATCATATGTCGGTGCTTGATGATTTAAAAAATCTGGAATCCGAAGCTATGAAGCGAATCAGTGATGCTGATTCGCTTAATGCGCTTAATGAGGTTAGGATTCTATTCCTCGGTAAAAAGGGGAGTATTACTGCTGTCCTGAAAACACTGGGGACACTTCCTGTTGATGAACGAAAACTTATCGGTGCTGCGGCTAATAACGCCCGAAATAATATCGAAGAAAATATCAAAGCTGTTGAAGAAAAACTGTCAAAAGGGAAATCCGCTTCTTATTTTGATCCCACTCTTCCCGGAACCTCTCAACCAATTGGAACCATCCATATCCTCAATCAGGTCATGAATGATATCTGCCGGACTTTTTATGGGATGGGTTTTGAAATTGCCAAAGGACCCGATATTGAAACCGACTATTATAATTTCGAAGCATTAAATTTCCCCCCTGATCATCCGGCGCGTGATATGCAGGATACTCTTTTTGTAGAGAATGATCGCGTTTTAAGAACTCATACTACTCCGGTGCAGGCACGCTTTCTGGAAACTCATAAGCCTCCGATAAAAATTATTACTCCCGGCAAAACTTTTCGCAATGAAGCCATCTCCACCAGAGCTCATGTTGCCTTTCATCAGGTTGACGGATTCCTGGTCGATGAAGGGGTTTCAATCGCTGACCTGAAGGGGGCATTGGTCGCCTTCTGTAAAGCATTCTTCGGTGAGGATATTAAACTCAATTTCCGCCCCTCCTTCTTTCCATTTACGGAACCGTCGTCTGAAGTTGATGTTTTTTGCATCCTTTGTAAAGGGAAGGGATGCCAGTTGTGTAAATATACCGGGTGGCTGGAAATTCTTGGCTGTGGGATGATTGATCCCAATGTTCTTGATATGGCCAATATCGACAGTGAAAAATATACCGGTTATGCTTTTGGAATGGGTGTGGAACGGATTGCCATGCTTAAATATAAAATTAATGATGTACGGCTCTTTTTTAATAACGACATTCGTTTTCTCAGACAATTTATATAACTATGAAGATTTCTTATAATTGGTTAATTGAATTAACAGGGCTGAACTGGT
>JBDRQG010000401.1:0-3561 GCA_043826475.1 bacterium | reverse complement strand
TATGTGGCCACGGTGGAAGCCATCATCCAGGCCGGGGCCTATCCGATTTTTGCCGATATAAATCCAGCAACCCTTACCATAGATCCGCGCGATATCGGAAAAAAAATTTCCCACAAGACTCTGGCAATTGTGCCGGTGGATATGGCTGGTTATCCCTGCGACTATGACGCTTTAAATAAAATCTGCAATGACAATTCGGTGGCTATGATTGCCGATTCGGCTCATGCCATTGGGGCGGCCTATAAGAAAAAATCGATTCCCAATCACTGCGACGGTGCTGTTTACTCTTTTTACTCCACCAAAAATCTTACCTGCGGCGAGGGGGGACTGGTTGCTACCCGCCATAAAATTCTCGGCAATAGAGTACGTATGATTACCGGTCATGGCCTTAGTAAAAGCACGTACAAGCGGAAAAAAGATAGTAGTTGGGAATACGATGCGATTGCTGCCGGCTACAAAGCCAACATGTCGGAGATTCATGCGGCTATAGGATTGGGGCAGTTTAAAACATATAAAAAAGATCAAAAGACAAGAATCGATTTGGCTAAACAGTATCTTAAGAATCTATCGGGACTAAAAGAGTATCTTTTTCTCCCTGTAGAAGAAAAAAATTACCAGCATGGCTGGCATCTGTTCATTATCAAGCTGAATCTGGCCAATCTTCGTATTGACCGCAATCAGTTTATAATTGAGATGGCTAAAGCAGGAGTGGAGTGCGGCGTTCACTACAAGCCGATCTTTGAACTATCATTTTATCGCGATCACTTTGGATTATCACGACAGATGTTTCCCAATACTTTTTATGCTTATCAATGTATCGTTACCCTGCCTCTTTATCCATTGCTTAAGAAAAATGATGTTGATTTTGTTTGTGAGAAAATTGAAAAGATAATAAAGAAACACAAGCGTTAGTTAGCATAACCGGTTTTATTTGAACAGTTTTGTAGGGAAGAACCATTTTCCATATATCGGTTCTGCCTTCTTATTTTATGTGCTCGCGTAGGGTGGAGGCATGTCTTCCACAAGTTTCGTACAACGGCGGAGATAAACCCCGCCTCCACGCGTGATTATGTGGAAAGCACACGCCCTCGTGTGCCCCAAAAAGCATTTGAACTTTTTACAAAAATTTACTATTTTATACATTATGCCAGCAAATTTACCGCCTCAATATTACGAGCTGGAACGAGAGTTCAAGGCTGAAAAGGATCCCAGAGAGAAACTCCGCATGGCTCAGGAGCTCCTGCGGATTATGCCCAAGCACAAAGGGACGACCCATCTTCAAGCGGATATGAAGACCAAAATCTCCAATCTCAGAAAAGAAATTGAGGGAGGAGAACAAACCCACGTAGCCAGCCAGGCTCAGTCGCATGATTTTATCGAACGCGAAGGGGTCGGGCAGATTATTCTTATCGGCGCTCCCAATAGCGGGAAATCATCGCTGGTTGACGCCCTCACCAACGCCAAACCCCTTGTGGCTGATTATCCCTACACCACCCGCGAGCCTTCTACCGGGATGATGTTTTATGAAACGGTTCAGATACAACTTATCGATACCCCGCCTATATCCGACGAGCTGTTTGAAAATTATATGTCCGGGTTAATCCGCAATGCTACCATTGTAGTATTGGTGTGTGATCTCGAAGCGAAGACGATGGCTGATGATCTGAAATTTATTATGGCCAGGCTCGAAGAAAAACGAATCATCCTCATGCCGGAGGTTGAAGAGAAACCGGATGACCCAAAATACTGCTATAAGAAGATGATCCTTTGTGCGCATAAGACATTTGAAGACGAAGATGGACAAAAGCGGGAAAAGTTAAAAGAGATGTTTCCTGGGTTTACAATGCTCTCGACTTCGATTATAGATGATGAGAGTATGGCTCAGTTCCGCAAAACAATCTTTGAAGCGTTAAAGATCATGCGGGTTTATACCAAACCGGTGGGGAAAGAAGCCGATTTCAAAGATCCGATCATTTTGCCTATTGGCGGAACAGTGGCAGAGGCAGCGGAGGAACTGCATAAGGATTTCGCTAAGAAGTTGAAGTTTGCGAAGATTTGGGGGGAGGGGAAATTCGACGGCCAGCGCGTCCAATCCGATTTCGTATTACAAGACGGGGATATCGTAGAGTTTCATATTTAGGGAGGGTTTTTGGATTCAATGCAAGGGTGGTATGGTTATTATTTTCATCCAGATCAAGCTTATAATTTTTTTAAAACTATAGCGAATTCTGATTTTACGAAAAAGAATATACATGAATTATTTATAACTTGGATTGTTGCAAGGTTTATGACGTATCAAAAGAAAAGTCAACACTATATTGGGTTTCCTTCATTAGTTAATAAACCAGATACATCTATAAAGGAATTAATAGAGAAAAAGTATATTATTGAGAATATAAACTTTGATACTGTTATTGTTGATTCAAGAAATATAAAAGAACTTATTCGTCTTCAAATTAAACGATATATGAATGTTGAAAATCCAGATACAAATAATTTCTTCAATTATATGATTTCAAGAGTAAAAAGATATGGAAATGCTCCAGAGGTAAGTATTGTATTTCATGTTAAAGCCGATATGCAACTTGATCTGAATATATTTGCAAAACTTTTAAAGGAAGTAAGCTTTACAGTTGGTAGTATTATTATATTTTGTGAAATAAAAAATCATCCTAAATTTTTTTTATTTTCAATTCATCCAAATTTTACTGGAGAGTTATGGTATCCAGATTAAAATTTGCTGTTCTGTCAGGTCTTGGCCTGCGGAGCAGGGTGTGGTCTGACAGTTACCAAGAATGTAGATAGTGTCATGTCACAATCCGCCAAAGCGGATCAAGACCTGACACAACTTTATAATGAAGATAGTTAGGATAGGAATCCTGACTGCTCTTATAAAACAATATTGCGCTTTGCGGGAAATCACACAAGGTGTGTTACTTTACCGGTGTGTCTTCGACATTTATTTTCTCGCCAGTCATTTCTTCGATCTCATCAAGAAGAGCCTGTTCAAGTTCATCCTCATTGACTGTTTTTACAATCTTGCCTTTTTTGATCAGAATACCCTTGCCATCACCACCGGCAATGCCGACATCGGCCGCTTTGGCTTCGCCCGGTCCGTTGACCACACAACCCATCACCGCAATTTTCAATGATGATTTCAGGTGGCGTGTTTTAGCTTCGATAGATTCGGCCAATGGAATCATATCGATCTGGCATCTTCCGCAGGTAGGGCAGGCGATAACTTCGACTCCGTCCTCTTTGAGGGCGCAGGATTTTAGAATCTGTTTGGCAACTTTACTTTCATGAACCGGATCAGCCGACAATGAAACACGGAGAGTGTCGCCAATTCCAGTAAGTAGTATAGCTCCGATTCCAACTGCAGATTTTACTGTTCCGGTATCAAGCGTACCGGCTTCAGTGATCCCGACATGCAGGGGATAATTGCATTTTTCAGCCAACATATGATAGGCCCAGAAAGCGGTAGTGGTGTTGGTCGATTTGACCGAGATAACAATATCGGTGAAATTCATATCTTCAAGAACAGCAATCTCTCTTAGGGCT
>JBDRQG010000400.1:0-2073 GCA_043826475.1 bacterium | reverse complement strand
ATTACGGGCGCTCTTATGGCCATAGGATTGAGGTCAGGACATACTGATGCAAAAGATAAAAAGGCAAAGGAGTTGACCTATCATTTGACTAAAACATTTATCAATGAGTTTCAAAAGAGGAATAAGTATTTAAGATGTGATGAACTTTGCGGGATAAAATGGTATCTACCAGAGGATGTTCTAAGGGCCAGAGAACAAAAAATTAGAGAGAATATTTGTTGCAGATTGGTTAAAGATGCAGTTGATATTTTGGATAATATAATTTTCAAATCAGCGTTAGAGTTAACAATTTGAACTAAAGCAATAAAGACAATAACAACTATTCATCTCCTGAGAAAATTCTATTTACTCACTTAAATTCACTGAAAGAGGGAGAGGGAAGCTAATATTTGCAAAATTGAATATAAAAATAAAGGATATCCCATGAAACAAATTATAAGATGCAAATGGTGTGAAAGTGATCCCATATATATAAAATATCACGACGAAGAATGGGGCGTCCCTGTTCATGACGATCAAAAATTGTTTGAGTTTCTTGTTCTCGAAGGAGCGCAGGCGGGATTAAGCTGGCTTACCATTTTAAAAAGACGAGAAGGATATAGAAAAGCATTTGCCAATTTTGATGTTAATAAAGTTGCCCGTTTCACTTCAAAGAAAATTGAAAAGATTCTATCAGATTCGGGAGTTATTAGGAATCGACTAAAGGTAGAATCGGCAGTCAATAACGCCAGAGCATTTCTTAAAATACAAGAGGAATTTGGCAGTTTTGATCGTTACAATTGGCGTTTTGTAAATGGCGAAAGAATTGTCAATAAGTGGAAAAAACTGGATCAAATACCGGCAAAAAGTAAAGAAGCAGAATCTTTTAGCAAAGATTTAAAACAACGAGGTTTTAATTTTGTAGGGCCAACTATAATATATGCACATATGCAAGCGACAGGGATGGTCAATGATCATCTTATTAATTGTTTCAGGTATAAGGAAGTTTAAACAAAATTGCTATTTATCAGTAATTTTTTTGAAGACTGATCGAAAAAATGTCTAAGTTTTAGACACCTGTTTCACTAAGCCGCAGACGAGGGGTTTACTCGCTCAAATGATGGAGATAGGCGATAGCATCGTAGTGTTCTAAAATAATGAAGTAACCTCGATCATAAAGCTTTTGTGAAAGCATCAGAAAATCATTTTTAGAAGTTACTTTATCAATCATACCATGCTCAAAACGTATTATTTCCGGTTTAATTCTATCGAAATTAATATTATTGATAATTTCCAAATCATAACCTTCAGTATCAATTTGTAGTAAATCTATATTATCAACCCCGTTTTCAACTAACAATTCATCAAAGGAAATACATTCCACTTCCTCGATAATAATATTTTCACCAGAGATGCCGGCCAGCTTATGATGATCTTCGTTGAAGGAAGCAATCCCCTTTGACCAATCCGGCAATACGACCTTCTTCAAGGGATCGGGGCGATACATTTTCATTTTCTTTTGAGAGTTATGAATGGCCCGATTGACTTTTATAATATTAGGATACCCTCGATAATTTAAAGACAATTCGCTAAAAAGATCCCTTAGTGGTTCGACAACAATTCCTTTTACTTTTTGACGATGGCGTTTGACAAATGAATAAAGGGGATCAAAAGAGACACCATCATTGGCCCCGATTTGAATAAAGAAAAGCTCTTTCTTTTGCTGTAAGCATCGGTAAAGCAACGGTTCCAGAAAATATTCCTCACCAAATTTTCCCAAGCGATAATTGTACCTGGCCAAAATACTCTTAATGGCATCCAACAGATATTTTCTAACTGACAAGTTATCTCCCTTTTGTTGACAGCGGCAATAAGAATAATTTAACACATTTCCAAAGAAATAAGATATACTTTTACCTGTCGTCCTCTTAATTATTACAAAGCAAAGGGCCGGATCCATGCTAAATAACGAATCAATTGCCGCCATCGCACAAAGTAAATTCAATGATCAATTCTACCACCCTTACCGTTCAAAATATTCTTTTTCCAATATAAATGACTCCATTATCTATCTATTAAGCGGACATCAGGGGC
>JBDRQG010000399.1:0-2065 GCA_043826475.1 bacterium | reverse complement strand
GCTCAAGAAATATCTGATGGCTTTCTTTATCGGCGAAGCGGAAAAATTTATCCTCAATAGATGGGCAATATCTGGGTCCGGTTGATCTTATTTGTCCCGAGAACATAGGGGATTTCCTGAAATTTTCAGAAATAATTCTTTTGGTTTCCGGGCTGGTATTGGTCAGATAACAACAGGACTGCTCGAATATTCTTTTTTCAGAGCGATGCGAAAAGAATGGGATCGGTTCTTCACCCGGTTGAATTTCACATTTTGACCAGTCGATTGTTTTTCCATCGAGTCTGGGAGGGGTTCCGGTTTTCAAGCGGCCAACCTCAAAGCCATACGAGAGCAAAGATTCGCTTAGTTTATAAGCCCCCTTCTCCCCCATTCGTCCGGCCTTGATCTTTTTCTCTCCTATGTGAATCAATCCCCCTAAAAAAGTACCAGTGGTCAAAATTACACAATGGCATTGGATTGTTCTTTTGTCATCAAGCACAACACCGGTAATATTATTATTTTCAGTCAGAAGTTCATCGGCAGTTGCCTCGATGACTGTGACATTCTTAATATTATTGATATAGTTAACTATATAATTATTATAGGCTTGTCTATCTGCCTGGACGCGGGTGGACCATACTGCCGGACCTCGTGATAAGTTCAATCTTCGGAATTGAATGCCAGTCGCATCAATAGCCATCCCCATCACTCCCCCCAAAGCATCGACTTCTTTTACCAGATGTGATTTTCCAATGCCACCGATTGCCGGGTTGCAGGACATCAAAGCCAGTTTATTGGCATCCATAGTTACAATAGCAGCATTCTTGCCCATACGAGCGGCAGCCAGAGCGCATTCCACCCCGGCATGTCCCCCGCCAACTACTATGATGTCGAAATCTTTTTTAATCAATCTGCATAAATTCCCAATAATCAATAAAAACAGGCTCTGCCTATGTTTCATGTGAAACACGTATCGCGTGTTTTATTAGATTTGTTATATAGTATATACGATTTAGTTTTCCAACATTAATAATAACAATGATTAATAATAAAAAAAATGAGGCAATGCCTCCTACTTGCCGAGGCAGAAAGTTGAGAATATCTTTCCCAGGATTTCTTCGTTGTATATCTTACCCGTGATTTCATCAATTTGATTAATTGCCTGATTTAGGGTAAAAGCAATCAATTCCGGCGTCTCAGATGTTGATAATTGTTTACTGGCGGTTTTCAAGTATTTCAGGGATGACTTCAATTTCTGCTGATGCCTGGCTGAAGTAACCACCAATCCGGAAGTCAGGTCAGACAGGTTAAGATTAATTCTTGAAGATAGCTCCTTCTTAAAGTCAGAAATTCCTTTTTTTGCCTTACAAGAAACAAGCGTAATCTGTTTTGTAATAATAAGATAACATTTATTGTTGATCTTGGTTTGTTCTAATATTTGTTTAGATGTAATTGGTTTTTTAAGCAAATCTATTTTATTACCTACAAGTAAGAGATGTGAGTCTGTTTTATTTGGTAGTTTTTTTATATCATCCTCTAATTGTGTTTTCCAATTTTTATTTGATAAATCAAACAGCCATAGAATCAAATCAGCCTCTTTGAGGATTGTGTTAGTCTTCTCCTGCCCTGCTTTTTCAATATTAGATTCTGTTTGACGAAGTCCGGCGGTATCAATAATATTTACTGCCACTCCCCCGATATCTATCCACTCTGAAAGATAATCCCGGGTGGTTCCGGCAGTTGGTGTGACTAAAGCTCTCTGTTGCTGCAATAGAAGATTAAAAAGGGAGGATTTGCCCGCATTTGGCCTTCCTGCAATGGCTATTTTATAGCCCTCTCTAATAATCCTGCCACTATCATAGGTATTTAACAATTTATCAATGGAAATAATCATTTCACCCAGTGATTTTATAATTCTGGTGTAGGTGGCAGGGTCAATTTCTTCTTCGGGAAAATCAATTGATGCTTCAACTTCGGCAAGGATTGTAATTATGTCATTTCTGATCGATATAATCAGTTCGGAATATGCTCCCGTAAGCTGTTCTAATGCCACCTTATGAGAATATTCCGTATTAGCCGAAATAAT
>JBDRQG010000398.1:0-3602 GCA_043826475.1 bacterium | reverse complement strand
CAGATCAAACCCCATTCCGTTGTTCAAGTCAGCCAAATTGGAAGAAGCCAATAAAATAGGATCAAGATCATTACCGGAATAATCAACAGAGACTGATCCATTAATCCCAAGATCAGCAGCTGTTGTCCCGGTGGTGTCATCAATTTTGAAACTCTCCACAGGATCAAGATCTTTTCCGGTCAAACCGGTTCCAATCAAACCGACTATGCCCAAATCTATTGCCGTTGTTGACAAGGCTGAGCTGTCTTCAATTCTTAATCCGGGAGTTCCGCCGGCATCATCAATTTGCAGACCGGTTCCGGCTGCATTAAGACTCATGGTTACAGCCGGATATCCGGCTGATGTCATTTGAGAATTAAAAGCCGTAATAATTTCACCGACATTGGCAGCTCCTGAAAGATCTATTTCTACGGATATTGAAGCACCATCAGAAACGACAAACTTGCCGTTTTCCATGTCGATTCCATTACCGTCATTGAGCTTGTCAATACTGGTGACATTAGAAATCAATCCGCTTTTTGTTGTATCAACCAGCAGGTTGTTACCTTCTTCACCAAGCTTTATTTCCACATTGGTAATGCCAGCGGCTGCTAACTGGGCATTGATACCGGTGGCCGGATCAAAAAGATCCCCCACAGTCGTGGCGCCTGAAATATCAATCGTGGCATTGATGCCCAGGTTTTCATTTATAATCGTAAATGTCCCGGTTGTAAGATCAATACCATCGCCTCCATGAAGATCAGCCAATAAAGTATCGTTGGTCACGGCGACATTCAGATCAGATTTTTCACCAAGCACAGAAAGTGGTTTCAGGAAGACATCAGAACCTGAAAGGTTTACTGTCATACGTGATTTAGCTTCAATTTGATAATCGATTTGTCCCTGATCACCTTTGTAAACGACGCCGTTTGATGATAAGATCAATGGCTTTTGATCAGTGCGATAACCCGAATATATGAATCTCCCCTCCTGCTCATTATTGGCCAATTGAACCATCTGCTCCAGAATTGAAGCAATCTCTTCAGCCGACCCTTCACGAGTTATATCATCATAAGTACCATTAGCCATCGCAATGGCAATCTCATTGGCGCTGCTGTAAAGATCCTTGAGATCACTAAGCGAAGAGTCATAATTTTGCATCCATGTCAGCGCCTGTTGGTTATTATTCTGATACTGAGCGTTTTTCGCCAACTCGTTCCGATAATTCAGATCACGCTGCACTCCGATCGGATCATCAGAGGGCTTGTTGATCTGACGTCCGGTCGATAGCTGAACCTGAAGATCCAGCAGTCGGGATATCGATTTTTGCATATTAAAGACCGTATTGTTGGCGATCATATTATTAGTTACACGCATAATTCACATCCATTTTATCTCTGGTTGGGATCGGTGCCCGGCCTGGGACCGGAACGCCGTTTAGGAGATTGTCCGTTTTTGTATTCCACTTTGGCGGATTTACCGTTCCCCTTGTCATCATCTTTACCTTTGATTTTGTTTTTCAACAGATTGACAACGCTGAAAAGGTCCTCTTTTATCGACTTGGAGGCTTTCCGGTTTTCTTCCTGTATCTTCACATAAATTTCTTCGCGGTGGACGACTACATCGGATGGAGCATCAATCCCTATGCGTACCTGGCGTCCGTGTATTCCCAGTACGCTGATTTTGATACTATCTCCGATAGTAATGGATTCGCCCAACCTCCTTGTTAAAATAAGCAAGTAACCCTCCGTGGTGCTTACAGTTTTATGTCCGGCATCCCGCCTATCTTCCTACGATCCCCATCCTGGAGATCACGGTATCCAACGCCTCATCCATAGTCGTAATGACTCTGGCGGCAGCATCATAGGCATGCTGAAATTTTATCATATTGGCCATCTCTTCATCAAGAGAGACCCCTTCAATCGATTCTTTAGAGTTCTGTACTTGTTGAACAACCAGCCCGTAGTTTTCAGATAAGGAGATTGCTTCATTGGTTTCCACACCCAGATTACCTACAATACTATTGTAATAATCATTAATAGTGGAGGAATCATTCAGCATTACTCTTTCATTTCTGATATTTTGAATTGCCAGAGCGATTGTTCCATCACCCCGCTCGCCTCCACCAGAGGCGGCTATCTTATCCGGGGAAAGCTCAATAGTATTGTTCAGTCTTATTGTGCCAGCAGTCAGATAATTAGTATCAAAGAAATCCAATCCGGTGGTCCCGTCTAAGCCGTACCCGGATCGATGGATTTTGTTTACCTCTTCGATGACTGATCTGGCTAATGTATCGAGTTCCTCAATATATTTTGGTATTAATTCATCTCTGGTATCAACCAACCCTTTTAACTGGCCATTGATATTGGTAATCTGGATATCAGTCCCTTCCCAAACCAGTTCATGGGACATCCTTCCTTTTTCGTTGGTAACATTAGTGCTGATCCGATTGATTTCAGAGCCGTTAACTATTTCCATTGCTCCAACCATTACTCTTAGTTCACCGTTGGAGGATTCGATAGTGTTGACATCAATAAATTCTGATAACTTATCCACAAGCAGATTACGGGCATCTCTGAGATCATTGGCTGAGGATCCATCAACTTCACGAATTCTGATTTGCTCATTAAGATTAGCAATCTCAGTGGCATATTCGTTAATATTATCGGACATTGAAGCCAGATCCATATTGATCGAATCACGAAGCCGCCACAACTGCTCCGAAAGGTCGTTGAAAGAATTTATCATCGTATTGGCTGAGCTTAAAACAGCCTTGCGATTAGTAGTCGACTCAGGATTTTGAGATAACGAATCCCAGGCATCCCAAAATTCGTTAAGATGATCGGAAAGGGTATTGTCAGCCGGTTCGTTAAAAAGTGTTTCGACCTGAGTAAGTACTTTTTCTTTATAACTCCATTGGCCCAATGATTTATTACTCCGGCGTAGCTGTTCACCAAGAAAGAGGTCTTTAATCTGAATAATGTCAGTGACTTTGACGCCACTGCCGATGTATCCGACTGAAGTTGCTACTGTATAATTTTGGGAGATATTAACCCTCTGGCGGGTATAGCCTGGAGTATTAACGTTAGCAATATTATTACCTATTGTCTGAAGGTATAATTGGTGCGCCAGTAAAGCGCTTTTGCCTGCTTCCAATCCCTGGAATAAACCCGCCATCAGACCCTCCTGTCCAAAGCAACAGTCATGCTTGTATTATTTTCCGTACCGTTAGCAGAATATCCATTATCAGTTTTCCCTACCCGGGAAAGCATTTCCATCATCCTTTGGATATAGTGGCGCGATTTATTTAATAGCATGGCGTTTTGATTGCGTGTTTTTAAAATCTTATCATTGAGAAGCAAAATCGACTTGCGCAGCAGTGACAGTTGATCTGCCTGATTTTGGTCTACCATAGCAAGTAATCTCGTAACAGTCATATCTCCGGTGATGGCATTTTCCTGCCTGATATCATCCAGAATATCTTCCCTCTGTTTATTTAAGAGATTGCTTTCAATCAGCTTTTCTCTCTGAAGTTCTGTAACCCGATTCAGTTCATCGGCATCGTTTTCGACTAATGCCTTCTGCTGCTGTTCGAGTAATTGGAGGAACGATTCAAAGAGAGC
>JBDRQG010000397.1:0-2765 GCA_043826475.1 bacterium | reverse complement strand
TGACAGGATCTTTGCTTAATTCCGGCATCTGTATTCCTTAACCCTTTCCCGGGCGGGTAAAATTCATAAGGCCTTTCAGGTCAATAGTCCCTGAACTGATGGATTCTAAAATATTTTTTTCGTTTTCCAGAAGTTCCACTCCCCTCCGTTTCAAAACAACCTCGGCTGTTTCAATCGCCTTACCAAATTTATAATCAATATAACTTCCATTTCCACCCCATTTAAACGAAGGAATCTCTTTATCGGTGATTAAACCACCTCCAAAGACATTACAGCAAACACCGATATTAATCCCGGTATTCAGAAGGGTTCCTATCCCGAACTTGGTATGATCCCCGATAAATGATCCGATTTTATTTAAGCCGGTATCGATTGAATTACCATTAAGGGAAACCCTAATATTTGAATAATTATTTTTTAGATCAGAGTTAGTAGTCATGGCTCCGAAATTTACCCAGGAACCGACATAGCTGTGCCCGATAAAACCATCATGGTATTTATTAACATAGGATTGGAAAATGGATTCTTCCACTTCCCCACCTACCCTGCAAACCGGTCCAATCGATGAACCGCTTACTTTACCGGCAAGGATGCGGGAGTCATAGCCGACAAAACAGGGGCCATATATAGCAGCATGTGAATCAACTTTAGAATTCTCTCCTATGAAAACAGGACCATCGGTAGCATCGATAATCGCACCGGGAGCTAAATAAACCCCCTTGCATAAAATGATATTTTCTTTGTTAACAAGATGAGCGCCATCCGAAATAATAAATTCTTTTGTAACAGAATGATTCTCTTTTAAATATTCAAAATCACTCGTTAAAACTTCATGAAGATCCGCCACTAATTCCCAGCAGTAGTTATACATCGAAGCTGTTGTCATTGTAGATGGAATCACCCCAGTATCTTTTTCAAAAAGTTTTTGAAATTCATCGGGTGTTGTCACCGGAGGAAGGCTGCCTTGTAATTCTTTCCTGAATAATACTGCTACAGTTTCACCATTGGAGGTGACAAACTGAGTTGAGATTTTAGTCTGCTTCAGTAAAGAAGCCAGATCACCCCAATCTTTCAATCGGCCGTTAACAAATAAAATGTGTGATTCATCTCGTTTGATAATATTAACGGGGAAGTCATAATTTTTGCTGACTATTTGTGCCAGACTTTCCCGACAGGTGAGAATAACTCTGGAATCGTCGTTAAGGGGGTTGTGTCGTCTGAACAATTCGACCATTCCGGCTCTGAGAAGATATACCGGCCGGAGGTACGTTAGAGGGTAAAAATTATTCAGGCTGTCATCTTCGTAGAAGCAGATCGTAAAGGCCATACTCCCCTTCCATAATTAAATTGCAAGCCAACACCCAATTTATCGTCTCCAAACGACTTTCTTAAACATACAATAAACATCAAGTCCGCCCCAATAAGCAAGCTTTTTATTATGTTATTACATATCAGCATCTTACGAGACAATATTTATGTCTTATACATATACAGGGAACAATTTGAGTCAAATCTTGTAATTAATGGTTAAATAAAGCGGTTATTGACCAATGATTTGAATAATCTTCTTGAAGTTTTCTTGAATCATTATAGATTATTGATGATCTAAGTATTAAAGTAATTTTGAAAGGTATTTTAAATGTTACAAATCTCAGAATCGGCCAGCACTGAAATTAAAAAGGTTTTGGATTCCGAACAAGGTAATGGAAAGAACTTGATTGTTACTTTCCAGGGGGTTGGCTGAAGCGGTCCCAGTTTGGGACTGGCTCTGGATGAGTCAACTGAGAATCTTGAGAAGATGGTTTCCAATGGCATCGAGGCATATGCTGATCCCAATCTTTTGAAATTCATCGCCAACTATGGCGACATCAATATTGATTTCGTTAATCCTGAATCCGGTCAGGGCGGATTTATGATCCGTCTTTCAAATGCCGGTGAATGCGGTTCAGATAAAGGTGGCTGCAGTTCCTGCGGGTGATAGGATCACAACCATATTAATAAATATGACGTCTGGTTTGAAAGAATCAGGCGTCTTTTTTTTATTTCTGAAAGGACTTTTTCTTATAGAATATAATCGCGCCGATGAAAATTAAGAGAAATATAATATTTGATATCAGTGAAATTTCACTTGGGACAATTTTAAAGGCTTCCAAAATCGGCAATAGATGTAAAACATAATTCAAAATAACAAATACCAATAGAGCCAAAAATAGTCTTGTCTTTTTACTAAATAGTTTCAACCCTGTAAACAGACCGCTTATAACATGAAAAAATATCCAGACTCCACAACTGAATAAGATAATAAACGATGATTCAGTTATAGCCTGAAGAGAATTACTGAAATAAAGTATATCAATAAAGCTTAAGCCCAATGCGAAAATAGCACCGATATATTTTGCAATTGTCTTATTCTTAAAAATCCACGATGCAAAGATAAATATGCCGAGCAATTTAAATCCTTCCTGAAGCAGGCTCAATGGAAGGAATGATATTATAAAAGGGATTGCACCCAATGTTTTACCATGTTCAATGGTACTGTTCATGGCTGCAAAAGCTAAAACAGCCCAAACCGGGATCATTATCACCAGAACAATTAAACCCGCAATTATTCCACCCAAAAATATTAAAAAGTTTTTCCATGTAATAAATTTTTTACCCAATAAGACAAATAAAATAAATAAACCAATTAACAGATAAATTCCATAAATCGGTAATAAGGATAAAAAGATTTCAAAATTAAAAATATCTCCGCTCTTTTTGTTTTC
>JBDRQG010000396.1:0-12543 GCA_043826475.1 bacterium | reverse complement strand
GAGTGAATAACATTCATGTTAAGTTAGTTGTACTGAACTATAGTTGATTTGACAGTCACGTACCTCTGAATGATTTAATTAGTCTGTCAGTTTATCATCATTCTCCAAATTAGCTTTGTTTGCCAGTGCCACACCGTCAGTTTTGAAGGTCGACCTACAAAGCTACAATAATCCAAATACAAAATCGTCAGGAAAGGATTCCCGACGAAGCAAGGAAAATCGTCAGGAAAGGATTCCTGACGACGCAGGGAGCATAGTTTTCATCATCGGCTGATAAGGACATATGCCGTCCACAATATCAACACTTCAATTATTTTCCTGTCATATCATATATTTTTCCGTATTTTAGCGTATAAGTGAATATCTTTGATTCAATTGCAACCGTTTGTTTGTGAAAGGTGTCTTAGCCTTAGCAACTATGAGTAGGAACCTGTTCTGGAAACTCCTGGAGCCGGAGCACCCCAAAGCCGAAAGGTTTTGCCGGAAGCTGACCGGGGATATCGATGAGGGTAATGACCTTTATCAGGAGGCTATCGTAATAGCTCTGACGAAGATTGAATCCTTAAAAGATCTAGGATCCTTCCGCTCATGGCTGTACCGGATAATCATCAATCGATACAAAAACCGATTCCGTTCGGTCTGGTGGCGCCGTCATACCGAGCTGACCGATGAGATCCGCAAGACAGCCACAGGCGATGATCCAACCAACAGGTTAACTGCTCGGCGTTGGCTGGAGATCGGGTTTACGGCTCTGAAACCGGATGAGAGAGTTATGATAACTCTCTACGAAATGGAAAGCTGGTCTGTCGGCGAACTGGCCGAGCTTTTCGGAAATCCGGAAGGAACAGTTAAGGCGAAATTGTCACGAGGTCGAACAAAGATGCGTACAGCGATCGAAAAGTATCTCTGTCTGACCGATCAAAGCAAACCAAAAAGAGAGGCCGGATATGCGTTTTCGCAAACCAAGGCACAGTCAGAGTGATTCGGAAGAATCAATAAAGAATAAGGCTGAACTTATCCTGAACAGTTCGTTTGAATCTGTTAAGAATGATAATAAAATCAGTACGACGCCTTTGAATATTCTGCAAAAACGTATAGCATTAAAAACGGTTGAAAATGAATCAAAGGAGTATTCACTTATGGCTAAGGTAACCAATAATCTATTCAGGAAACCGGGATTGAGCATCGGACTGGCATCAGGCTTGTGTCTGATCGCCCTGTTTGCCTTTTTACCCGTTTCATGCAGTGAACAGACAGGCTATAGTGTTGATATTGTTGAGAAAGATGACGGCTCTGTTTCTATGGTATCGGCTGACAGTGATCAGCCCCAGCTCATCATTGAAATACAGGATATTGAAAATGGAACGGTTAAAAAGACTGTTGTCGATGCTGACAAATTGCAGGAAGGCCTGGAAGCGATAGGATTGGGTGATGCCGTCATTGATCACTATTTTGACGGCGAGAAGAATACTTTCAGAATCTCCAATCTCAACAGTGAAGAGGATGCCCATAAAGTAGCACTGACAATTTCACAACTTACCGGGATGGATGATAATATTGAAATTAATCCGGTAATCGAAAAGGTAAGAGCCAGCTTATTATCTCATGCCACTGACCGTCTGTTTAATTTGGATATCAACACCGATGGTAAAACCGATGAAGAAATTCAGGCCGAAATCACCGCCCAACTTGAAGCAGCCGGTTTGAATAATCCGGTTGTATCTTTCATAAATAACGATGGCCAGATGCAGATTAATATTACTTCCGAAGGTGAAGGTGTCGAAGGCGACAGCACTATACAGATGTTCGAATTCAAGTTTTTTGATTCGACAATGGATAGCGGCCAAGCATACTTCAAAGAAGAAGGTTCTGACGAATTCCAGGAGGTTGATGTCAATAATCTCGACTGGACCGATGGGGATCAACAGAAAAGAGTCATAATTAAGAAAAAGACGGATCAATAAATTTTAAAAATCAATATATGAAATAAAAAAAGGGAGATAAGTAATCATCTCCCTTTTTCTATTAGAAATTTCTAATTAACTTTTATTAATAACTTTCAAATAGCGTTCAGCCCAAAGTTCGCGGCGATGATGATTTATAATATGTTCATGATATTGTGCACCCAAATGGTTGCCGTCAATTTCACCCCGCTTTAATTTTAATATAATTTCACTCAGTTTTTCGGGTTGATCGGTTGGAAACCAGAGAGCGCCGCCTGCTTTTTCAAGTTCCTGAACTGCCTCCCCATCGCGGGAGCCAAATATAACCGGACGACCGGAAGCCATATATTCAAACAATTTGCAGGGGAAAGTCCCTTTGGTAATTGGCACCTCTTTTAAGCTTTCAACCAGTACATCGCTGGCTCGTAGGAAATAGGGAATTGCTTCCAATGACTGCAGTCCGATAAAACAGCAATTTTTCAAGCCGTAGTCGCGGACCATGCCTTCTAATGCCTGACGTTTCTGGCCATCACCGGCAAATACAAAAAATATATCGGGCTGATCAACTAATTGGCGAGCAGCTTCAATAACTGTTTCAAGAGTATGTGCCCAGCCAAGAGTTCCGGCATACAAAACCAGAAATTTATCTTCCCAGCCGAATTTTTTTCTGACACCATTGGAATCACCAATTAAGAATTCGTTCCCAACACCGGATTTGATTGTGGTTACTTTATTCGACGGAATACCGGCTTGAATCAGATTTTTAGTGATACCATCAGTAGCCGAGACAATATGGCTCGCCTTACGATATAAGGAATGCATCATCTTTTTTAAAAGTCGGGTGAACAGGGAATGACGGAGATTGCCGAATTCTTCGCTTGATTCCGGCTGCAGGTCTCTTATTTCCAGAATAAAACGGGCTCTTCTGAATATACTGACAATCCAGCCAATAACCGGGGTAGTAACCGGGGGAGATGAGGCCAGAACTATATCAAAATGCCCTTTAATCCTGAAACTATTTATTATGGCTGAAAACAGGAAAGTTATGAATCCGATCATTCTTTTGCCAGGATATCTGTTTGAGGCTGGTAAAACATAACTGCGGTAGATATTGACCCCGTCAATTATCTCATGGGAAAAGAACTTGCCTCGGTATTCTTTAGGTACTATTCCATCAGGATAATTGGGAACAGCCGTTAAAACAGAGACTTCGTTCCCTTCGGAGACAAAAAACCGGGCAAATTCGGCCAATCGCCTTACAGCACCGCGTTCCGGGGGGAAATGTTGTGTAATAATCAAAATTTTCATATTCTAACCCACGGGCAAACTACTTGTTTTAAAAGACTTAAGCAAGGTTTTTATTGCCAAATGAGACGGTTTTATAGCTATTTCTTGACATCCACAAAATTAAATATTAATATAAAAATAAACGATTTTAGTATTGTATTTGTGTATAAGTTTAGAAGTTAAATATCGAAAGAGGAGAAACAAAGATTATGCGTTTGAACTTAATTATCGTAGCAATCTTGTTGTTGGTTTTCAGCGGTTTGGTTGTTGCTCAGGACAATGCTGAGGCAAAAGCTGAAACAAAGGCAGTTGGCCATGAATTTGTTGGGGATGCAAAATGTAAAACCTGTCATATGGATGTCCATGCCAGTTGGATGGAAACAAAGCATGCCAAGGCTTTTAATGTTTTGTCTGACGAAGAAAAGAAAAATGAAAAATGTGTTGCCTGCCATATTACAGGGACTTCCGATAAAGGCGTTCTATTAGAAGGTGTTCAGTGCGAAGCCTGTCATGGTGCAGGAAGCGATTACAAATCGATGAAAATTATGAGCAAGAAACTATGGGCGGCTGATCCTGAAGCTCAGAAAAAGTTGGCTATGGATGCCGGCTTGGTTTATCCAGATGAAGCCGTATGCACCAAGTGCCATACCAAAGAAGGTAACCCGAATTTCAAACCTTTTGATTTTGCCAAACGGAAACCAGAAGTTCATGTCTTTCCGTCAGCAGCTCCTGTCGAAGAGAAAAAGAGCGAATAGCACTAATTTTGATAATAGTCATAAGCGGTCAATTTATTGGCCGCTTTTTTTATGGGATTTAATCGGTATCGATTTTTAATAGGGGGAAAGTCCTCACCGAGACCCATTTGGATTCTGCCAGCGGTGTAATCAAATCAAGCGAGCTTATTACAAATCTTTCAAGAGGCAGATAGGGGACTATTTTTTCTTTAACCAGCAGTACCCTATGATGTGATATTTCTCTTGCTATGGTTACATGAGGCTGATAATCTTTGAAAGGCAATGTCAACCCGAGTCGGGAATAAAGCCTGAAATATAAACTTGTCAGTTGTTCATTTTTTTTAACTTCCCAGCAAATGACGGGCGTAGTGGGGTAAAAGTCTATTATTGATCCAAGTTCAAGTTTAATTTCAAGCTCAGTTGATGTTTCATGACCGATTATGCCGACCATTTCAACAAGGAGGCGGTCGGTTTCAAAGGGAAAGACGATAGTGACATGAGAAGCAATATGATCGTACAAGGGATCGTATTTTTCTCTGAGAGGAGCAACAATTTTATCTAATTCCAACGGAAGGTATGCTACCAGAGCATATTTTGCCTGACGGCGATCTTCGAAATTCTGTTCCTGATAATAATAATTATACATAGCTATTTAAAGAAGATAATCTCTATTCTTCTGTTATTGGCCCGCCCCTGGGCAGTATCATTGCTGTCTATAAAATTTATTTCTCCCCGGCCAAATGTTTTAATCCTGGCTTTATCAACACCCATCGTTACGAGATAATCTCGGACCCGGTTGGCCCTTTTTTCAGAGAGAGCCATATTAGCCTGTGCCTGGCCAATGTTATCGGTATATCCGCTAATTTCCAGCATTATGTCGGGAACGAAATTCAAAACACGAGCCAGATCTTTCAAGCGCTCTATATTTTTAGGATCAACTTCAAACGAACCCGGGACATAATCTATATTCAGTATTAATGGTTTTTCAAACATCGCCAGATCAATACAGCCGTGGGCATCGACATCAATACCATAAAGAGTATTGGGGCAATCATCAAGACCATCCGGAACTCCATCAACGTCGGAATCAACCGGACAACCTTCAGCATCGACTAACGCACCGTACAAATTGTAGGGGCATTTATCAAGATAGTCGGGGACACCATCAAAATCAGAATCGATCGGACAACCGTAAATATCGACTAATCCCCTCGCTCTGGGATCAGTCCCATCGCAATTGTCGAGTCCGTCGGCAATACCATCACGATCACTGTCCATCGGGCAGCCCTTACGATCGACAATTATGCCATTGGGTGTATTTGAGCATTCATCCTCGCTGTCAACAACTCCGTCCCCGTCACTGTCAATCGCGATAATAGGGTCTTTTCTGGCAACCGGAGCCTCATCATCCCAGACTCGTTCCGATGGCCAGCCTCTTTTAAATTCGGATGAGCCGAAAGAAAATGTCAATGATACCGAAGTCCCCATCAGCCAGCGATCACGATTATTATTTATTGCGTCAGAAAATTCAGTTCCAAAACCGGTCAGATAATCAACATGAGTGTCAAAATTTAAAGATATCCTATTTGAGAGCAGGATTTCGAAACCTATTACTCCAGTAGCATAAATTTCAGAAGAAGCAAAATCGGTGGCTTCATTGCGGGAACCCTCTGCTTTCCAGACCGTATCGGCAATCGGATCGAGAACTTTCCAGATATTCAAGCCCCCACCGACACCGATAGCGATATTAAACCGGCTTCCCGGAGTTAATAAGTATCTTTTGATATCTGCCCCAAGTCGGGATGACTTGAATTTTCGGGTAGCGTTCTCTTTTTTAGATTCAAGTGATATACCTGATCCGGTCGAATCATTGTACATCGTGTAAAAAGTAAGGGATAAATCCAAATCCCAGTGATCCGAGAGTGCGTATGTTAATCCCAATCCATAAGCTGGTTGAAAGGGGAATTTATAAGAGTCACTTCCGGAAATTTTAGCCATCTCTCCTTTAAGATCAATAGCATATCGGTAGTCGGCGGAATAAATTGAAGATGACGACAGGATTACTAAAAATATAACCAGAGTTGATAAAAGAACTTTTTTAAGCATAGACCAATCTTTAATACAGCTTTTTAACCTGTGCTCCAACATAGTATTTTTCCAAAATATTATCAAACGACACTCCCTGTCGAGCCAATCCAATGGCTCCGCACTGGCACATGCCAACACCATGCCCGTAACCGTTTCCTTTAAAAACGACATCAGTGATATCGTTATTACTGTCACGTGAAATAATAACATCAAAATTATCCGACGGCAATATTAAATCGGGATTAGAAGTCCGACCGATAACCCAGCGGATACGATCCCGGTAGAACCGATAAACATCCCTCTCGGTATGAATAAGCAAACGGGCGACTCGTCCGCCGGGGGATCTCTCCGAGATAGTTACATCGGTTATTTTGCCGATGAGAAAATCCCGGCCCCGATCGCCAGAAAGATATTGTTCGACTCTGCCTCGGAGCTGCTTTTCGGTAAAGTGTTCCTGCCAGGAATAATATTTTGACCAGGAACAGGCGCCATCATCTTTAACCGCTTTAAGGTAAGGAATGGATTTTCTGTCCCAGACGTGCGCGATATCATCAGTCATCCCGCCGCAGGTGGAATGATAGTAAGCTTCGATTAGCTTGTCCTCGTAAGTAACTACATCACCGGCGGTTGCTATAATTGCTTTATTGACCAGCTTGTCTTCCACCGAGGAACCTTCATATACCTGATCATAGATGCTTGATTTTAGATCATACTGTTCTGAGGGATATTGCTGAAGATGCGCCATGGCATAGGTACGGGCAGCCACCGCCTGAGCCTTCACCGCTTCGATTTCATTGTCAGCCCTTTTACCAATTTCAGGAGGAACTACCCCTTTGAGATAGTCTTCCATATAAACAATATTAATCAACTGGACATTTAAGCCGTAAGGTAGAATTTGGGTGATGCCCCGGTAAGGTTTCCCATTGACCGTTATGCGATTATCCGAACCGCGGGGAATGATATTTACTTCGCCAACATTATCCTGAATTTCCAAGCCGTTATGATTTCTAACTATCAGTATTTTTCCTCGACTGGTGATTTCAACCGGCTGGCTGGAGTAATAGACATTCTGTTTTCCCTGCGCCAGACATTCTATCGCAAAAGCTTTTTCAGCGGATATCTTTGCAGCTTTGGAGCTTTCATCCAAAAGCACCCGGACAAAAGGAACACGAATAAATGATCCGGGCTCTTCATCTTTGAGGCCGGGGACAGTTGCACAACTCCAAATCAATATCATCAGGCAGAGAGCAGTTCCGATACGGGCTAATAATTTTATAAAAGTATGAATAGCAGTATTGTCTGATTTTTTAGAGTCCATCAATTTCTCACTTTTGGCGGTTGTACAATGTGTCCCAATATGGGGATTAATACATCTTTTTTATCTTTATGTCGGTAATTTTCGAGCGATTCTGAGCGTAAACCTGCTTCGCCCAGAACTGCATACGCCGCCGCTTCGACAAAATCACCATCAAGGCCAATTTCATCAATCAGCCTGATTTCAATATCAGGCAGATAACCACTTAGTCGTTCTCTAAAGAATGTGTTCTTTCTTCCTCCTCCGGTCAAATATAATTTATCCAGTTCCGCATTATTTTCATAGTAGGGCTTTATCCCATTTAATATTCCCAAAATTTATAATTCAGCAACTGACGCCATCAGGTCTTAATAGCTAAGCCCAAGACTTTTCCCGAAATCAATTATTTCAACAGCGGTATTTAAGCCAAATTCTTCCCGTCCGGTTGATATTTGTTTGTTGGAGAAGAATGGCTTGCCTAATAGCAGCGATAATAATCTCTGGCTTATAGCTCCTTTACGGGCAATGGCGCCATTTTTATCATAGGGTTTATTAAAGAGTTTTTCAGCTAAAAGATCGCATAGGCTATTGCCGGGTCCGCAATCTGCGGCAGAGATTTTATTTTTTGATTTTGCAGAGGGGAAATAGAAATAATTTGAGATTCCTCCGATGTTGATAATCATTCTTGGTTCTATATCAGAGAAGAGTTCTCTCATCGCTCCGGTAGTAATCGGGGCTCCTTCGTTTCCGACTGCTATATCCGCCTGTCTGAAATTACCAATAACAACTTTGCCGCACCTTGCTGCTATAAAATCGAGAGAGCCTATCTGAAGAGTACCATTGACAAGATATTGCCCAAGCTTGATTCTACCGGGCTGATGCCGTATGGTTTGTCCATGTGATGCTATCAGATCGACATTGATTTTATCCATTCTTAAATTTTCAATAAAAGCTTTGGCCTTGAACCCGATAAATATTCCCAGAATGTTGTCCAACTGAATAATAGATTCGGGCGTTATTTTATCATAATGGATTTGATGATGGATTTGTTTTTTGAGAGAGTCGGGAAATTTATAATTACGATGAGCTAATACTCTGATGTTTTTTTTACTCTTGGTGTGTGAAATCCTTACAGCACAGAGATCAAGGCTATCCGCCGATGTACCCGAGTTAATTCCCAGTACAATAATATTTTTACGCTTCAAAAGCTTGTTAAGCAACATACCATATAAAATTAATAAATCATCGTCCTGTCCAGTTTGAACTTCAATCCTTCGATTCTTTCCAAAGATAATTTAATTCTGTTTTCATCAATTTGACCCTCTTTAACAGCTTTGCAAAAATAATCGTAAGCTGTCTTAAACTTATCAAAATCAGCGCCAAACAAGAGAATGTCATGGCCCGCTTCAAAAGCGGCTTTAGTACGAGGGCCTAAATCACCGAGAGTGTAAGCTCCGGTCATAGTAAGATCATCGGTAATAACCGGACCATCGAACGAGAGGTGCTCGCGAAGCATTTCAGAGATTATTTTCTCTGAACCGGTAACAATGATGTCGTCGATTTTGGGCAGGTGCAGATGAGTAGTCATTATCATATCAGCCTGGTAATTTATCCCGGTGGCAAAGGGGATTTTTTCCCGATAACGCCAGGTTTCAAAGTCATAATCAGCGGTCGCGGTTTCAAGATGTGGATCTATGGAACTGGCTCCAAGACCGGGGAAATGTTTGAGACAGGAGAGTATTCGGGTCTTTTTAGCCGTTCTAATAGCTCCTTCAACGAATACTTTTACGATATCGGGTGTTTCACCAAAACAGCGTCCTTCGGTGCATTTATTATCTTTGTTCAACAGGATGTCGCATACCGGGGCAAGATTCAGATTAATACCGATGGAGTCCATAAAGAGGACGGAGCGGGAGTATTCTTCACAGAATTGTTCTATCCTGCCAGTCTGGCCGTATTCGTAGGCACTTTTAAATTCAGCCGGGGCGCCGCGTAAACGGCTGACTCGGCCACCTTCCTGATCTATGGCTATAAATGGAGTAGAAGACTCATATTGAGCCTGTATTTCCATTATGTTATCTTTGGTTTTTTGATGCGAGGGGCAGTTCTCTTCAAACAGAATTACACCACCTATATTTTCCTCTTTCAAAAATTTCAGAAAAGCCGGAGAGGGTTCTTTACCGCCGAACCCGATTATAAACAACTGGCCGATCTGATCGATTATGTTAGTTCTTTTCTTATCCATATATTCCCCAATTATTAAAAAATTATCTCACACAAACGAGATTTCGCCCTTCATCTTTTGCTTGATATAATGCTTCATCAGCGACAGTAACGAGTTCTTCCTGAGGCCGTCCGTTTTCCGGGAACGAGCTGATTCCGACCGATACGGTTACATTGAGTAGACCGTGTTTGCCGGCATCGATAGCTGTTTTCTCCACCTGTTCTCTGATTCTGTTTCCGATAACAATTGCCTCATTTTGAGGAGTCTGTGGTAAAATAACTACAAATTCCTCGCCGCCGTATCGCACAAATATATCTACATCTCTTATACAAGAATGAATAATTTTAGCCAGATCGCGCAAAACAATATTGCCGACTTCGTGGCCATATGAATCATTAAATTTCTTAAACCAGTCAATATCAACCATAATCAACGATAGGGGTAACGCATACCGGCTGGCACGGCGCTTTTCTTCCTGAAGCTTACGGATGAAATAGCGGTAATTGTAAGCTCCGGTTAAATCATCTATGATACTGAGCTCTTTGGTCTGTTTATGCAGCTCGGCATTTTCCAAAGTCATTGCTGCCGAACGGGCAACAGTTGAGAGGGTTTGAAGATCGCGGTCGGAAAACTGGTTAGGTGTTTCAGATTCGACAATTAGCACTCCGTTTATCCGTCCATGGGAGTTCATCGGGACCATCATGGCTGATTTGGTATTCTCGCTGAGAGGGATAAAGTCTTCCCGATTAGTTGTATCTTTTATTCTGACCGGTTCATCCAGTTCGCAAACCTGTTTTACAAGGGGGAAGAGTTTTGTATTGAGAGCCAAAAGCTGATAATTGTTTTTTCTCGAAATTAGACGAGCGCGATATACGTAGCGGTCGCTATTATCCCTGAAGACAATAGCACCATGAGCATAACCCAGCACAGAATTGATAATTCTCATAATAGCTTTGATAACATCGTCCGGCTGGAGAATGGTAGCCATATTACGGATGTTTTCGTAAATAATCTCCATTTGACCCTGATATTTTTCCAGTTCCGAAGTCCTCATATTCAGGGTGTCAAATAGTTTGAGCATGCGTTTTTCTGATTTTCGCATATAATCCGAACCATATGAGATGGCCAGGTAAAAGACTACAAACAGGCCGACTATGTAGGTGATATCAAAGGCTGAGTCCAGATTCAGGTTGTCTTTTACAGCTAAAAGATAAGCAAAAACTACTGCTCCTGTGACAGCAATTGCAAACCAGAAACGAAGCAGATAAGCTGCTACGGAAATTGTCAGCAGGAATAAAGTGTAGTAAGGAGAATTAATTCCCCCCGTATATAAAATAATCAGGGGGATAACAATAATATCATAAATTAATGATGAAAAATAAGCCAGTTTGATATCAAATTTCCCGCAGATTGCTCGGTAGAAAACTAAAAGATGGATGAGATAAGTACCCATCATGATATAGATTAGATTGGGATCAGTGGTGTAAAGACTGTTATCAAAAATATACCAGATTAATGATAGTAAAATACCGATTCTTGATACCAGATAAATAGTGTCAAGCCGAGGAAGAAGGGTTTTATTTCGATCTAAATATAGTTTCATAGACATAACATACCGTTATCAAGTATTATCGGCTTAAGGGGTGTAATGTTTATGAAACCAAATAATTTAGGAAGATATTATAGATCTTTGATGGTGATAAGTTTTGAGCATTTTGTATATCGACAGGATTAAAACCCCAACTGCAAGAGTAAGCAGCAAAATATCGGTGGCTGCCAGAATAATATTGCCGGAGGGGAGGTATTTATTTACAAGATAATAGCTTAAAGAAGCAATTGTGGTTACTATCATAGCTGCCGCTGGAATCAAAGTGAACCAGGAAGACTTTCCGGCTTGATGGAGCCAAGCCGTTATGGCAATTAAAGTTAAAGCGGCTAAAAGCTGATTGGTGGAACCAAAAAGAGGCCAGATAAGCTTATAACTATTTGTCAGAGCGATAGCTAACATAAATATTACTGACAAACCGGAATTAAACCAGAATTTCATTATTATTGCAGGTGGATTTTTAAATATTGCCTTCCAGAATTCTTCGAGCAGATAACGATTCAACCTGACTGCTGAATCAAGAGTAGTGATCAGAAAACCCTCAACGGTTAATATCCCAAAAACCGTAGCCGCTGCTACAGGTATACCCAAAGATTGGTTTAACAGATGCCCCATTGAAAGAGCAAAGGCGAGAATTGGATTACCGCTCCCAGTATCAGGCCAGGTAATACTCAGATATTCACTGTATTTTAAACATGATCCGATTGTCACAATGACCAATACCGCCAGCACCCCTTCAAGCAGCATTCCTCCATAACCAATAGGGCGAGCCTGAGATTCATTGGCTAATTGTTTTGATGATGTTCCCCCGGATACAAGAGCATGGAATCCTGATATTGCCCCGCAAGCGATAGTTATAAACAAAAATGGCCAGATTGGCCCCATCTTCTCAGCACCAATATCAAGACTGGTAAGAGGGGTGTTTACTGTCAATCCATTAAATCCGGCAATAAGTACACCAAGAACCATAGCAATCATGCCGAAATATAAGATCTGAACATTGACAAAATCCCTTGGCTGCAATATAAACCAGACCGGAGCTCCGCAGGCAAAAAAGGTATAAATAGCAATGAGCCACATCCAGATATTTGGCGAGATTGAGAGAGGAATTATAAAGCCCATGTAAATTGAAATTGCTCCAATGGAAAAGGCCAGTAAATAAGCCAGCCAGGTTTTAATCTGTTTTTTGATTACAAGAAATCCAAGAAATGGAGCAAGGAGGGTAATGATTATTACTGATGTAGAAGCAATGCCGCCGATTATTCCCATCGGTTGGCCATCGACAATTGTTGTCCTAAGCAGGGTTTGATCAGAAGCAAGTTCCAGCTTATCCAGTGGCCATAGTGAAGTCAGCGATACGGCAGTCA
>JBDRQG010000395.1:0-4589 GCA_043826475.1 bacterium | reverse complement strand
TAATATGATTTCAGTATACCATTTTCAATTATTGGTCTGCGTTTGGTTGCAATCCCATCACCATCATAAAGACGAGAGCCGAAACCGGAAATAATATGCGGGTCATCAATAAGCGTAAAATTATCCGAGGCAATCTTTTCACCCAATTTGCCATCAAGAAAAGACCTTTTTTGCTGAATTGATGATGCACTTAAAGGACCTATTAGCGACCCTAATAACCGGCTGGCAGACCTGTTTTCGATAACCATGTCATAAATGCCGGAATCGATTTTTTTCTGGCCGATTTTTGTAAGAGCTCTATCCGTCGCCTCCTGGCCAAGCAATTCCGGTTTGTCCAGATCCTTGAGGAAGCGGTAAGTATGCCAACACCAGTCACTGGGGCGGCCTTCACCTTCACCCTGCACCGTGGATTCCGAACCGGCTGAATAAACTGTGCTTTTTGAGAAGCCTTCAAAACCGTTACTGTGAACCTTTACTGATTCATACATGGAATCACTAAAGCCGGTATTACAAGTTAAGACCTTATCGCTGCGGCTCCTTGAGCCTTCTTCAATAGTCTTGGCAAAGGCAACTCTTTTATCTGTTGTCAGCGAATCATATTCATCATCAAAAGTTTTCAAATCTATTTTACTTTGACCTTCATAATATTTCGGGTCGGGAAGACTCCTGAATTCATCTTCGCTCAGATATTTTGTCATTGCCACCGCTTCGCTGATAAATCGCGTAAGCGATTCTTTTCTGAGATCATTGGTGGATTGGCCGGAATAGCGATTATTGACGTAAATATCGATAGATAGTGAATTCTGGGTTGATTCCTGCAATTTATCGATTTTTTGATCCCGAACTTCCACTTCCACATCACGACTGTTTGTAATATTTACTGACGTTTCATTTGCACCCGCTTTTTTAGCTTCGTTAACAGCCCAATGGGCGAGCGCCAATCGTTCATTTGTATTCATAATTATGCCTCATTTCCTTTAATAATACATTTACGAACTGGTTCCGCCCACGGTGATTGCGGATACTTTGACAGTGGGTAATCCCATCGAAACCGGAACGCTCTGGCCGTTTTTACCGCACATGCCGCTACCTACATCCATCTTAAGGTCATTGGCTACCATAACAACATTTCTCAAAACTTCCGGGCCGTTGCCAATGATATTTATATCCTTGATCGGCTTTGTGATCTTGCCGTTTTCAATCAGGCTGCCGTTTTTCACATAGAAAGTAAAATCACCCGGACCGATATGAACTTCACCATTAGTAAATGATTCGCAATAGATCCCTTTTTTGACGCTTTGAATTATTTCTTCTTTAGTGTTTGGACCATTTAGCATATAAGTACAACGCATGCGGGGCATCGGGATATACCGGAAAGATTCCCTGCGGCCATTACCGGTTGATTTCATGCCATAATGTTTGGCGCTGATGCGGTCATGCATATACGATTTGAGGATACCATCCTTTACGAGGAATGTTTTTTCGGTGTCAGAACCTTCATCGTCGATATTTAATGCTCCTCGAGCCGATTCCCAGGTACCATCATCGACAATGGAAACCATCGGTTCGGCAACCGGTTTATCTATGCTTTCCGAATAAATGGATTCATTTTTCCGGTTAAAATCGGCTTCCATGCCGTGACCGATCGCTTCATGCAAAAGAATCCCGGAGCTTCCTGCTGCCAGAACCACCTCCATTTCACCTGCTTCCGGCTTGGTAGCATCAAAAAGAATAATAGTGTCATCGACAGCCTTTTGAGCAACATACTCAAGATTTTTTTCGCTAAAATGTTCCGGACCTTTGCGGGCTGCAAGACTGAAGCCGTTTTCCTCTTTTTGGCCATTTTGCTCAGCTGAACAACTGGCATGGATTTCCGCCATCGGACGGTAATCATATGATAGATTTCCATCGGAATCAGCCACCAGAATACGTGATGTCCAGTCGCCATACCATATACGGGTTTTTGTAATCCGTTTATCTTTATCAAGAAGCATGTTATTCAGTTTTTGAACGATAGGGATTTTTTGGTCAATACCAACATCAGCCCAGGCTTTTTCAACCGGATAGTAGTTGGGAATATTTTTCAATTTCAGTTCCTGAGGAGGAACCATTTTGGTTTGATTGGCAATATTCGAGGCGGTTTTAGCCGCTTTGATCATTGCCTCAGGTGATATTTCTTCAGTGAAAGAATATCCGGTCTGGTCTCCATTAACCACTCTTATGCCTACTCCGTACTCGATATCGCAATAGGCTTTATTTACCGCATTATCCTGCAGCCCCACCCAGTTGGAAATGCGGTGCTCAAAATAGAGATCACAGAAATCTCCACCATGACTTAAAGCGGCAGAGATTGTATTTTTGATGATTTCATCATCTACTTGAAATAAAGCAAAATATTCAGCCATATTTGCATTAGCCTTTGGTCCGGCAAAGACCTTTGTCGGATCAAGGTGTAGAATGGCCGGAATGGATGCGACAGCAATCCATTTGGATCCTTCCCTGATGAATTTTCGGCGTGAAATTACAGCCATTAGAAACTCCTTAGTATATAATTATTTAGTTTAGTGCGGATGATTAAAATGTGCATTGTCATGTTCGACACCATAATTTGATTTCTAACTATTGAATAATATTTACGTAGAGCTATTTGGAAAGTTTTAATTTTTTTGCAAACTTTATAAAAAAAGCCACCCCAAAAGGGGTGGCTTTGATATGTTATAGTTTACTTATTGGTATACTATTAACATGGTGGTGGTGGCGGGCCACTCTTAAAGATATAGTTGACCAGCCAGACCAGATCATTGACAAGGCAGGAGCCATCAAGGGGTATGGCACAATCCCCTTCTTCAAGGCAGGATGGAGCAGGTCCGCTCTTAAAAATATAGTTGACCAGCCAGACCAGATCATTAACCAGGACCAAACCATCTTTTGGGTTAGCAACATCACCGCGGAGCTGGCAGCAGGTAGCCGGTTCGGTTACAATGTCAGTTTCGAGAGTGATAACATTATAGCTTCGAGCTGTCCCGATCTCGGGACCTGTTAAAGCCTGTAGGACGATATTATCACCGGGAGTTAGAGCACCTCCAGCAAAGTTGTATGTGTTAAACACTAATTGCCATCTGGTACAATAATCCGGATAGACCTCATGCCATTGTGATCCCAGTTGATTTGTGAGCGGATTATTCAAGGGATTCAGTGGAGAAATTAAATCCAGGTACATGGTATCAAAAGGTGCGCTTGCCATTCCAACATAAATAGTTGTTGTTACCAGTATGACATGGTCTCTAATGACGTCAGTTGGATCGGCAACATTAGTGAATTCGATTGTGTCACAGAAGCTAAGTATTCCATCACCGTTATCGAACCAATTGGTCAAAGCCCAGTTAGTGCAATAGTTGTCGTAAAGTTCATGCCAGTTAGTACCAGTTGGGTTGCCGGAAACAGGCAGGTATCCGTCAACATTGTGTTTTACATCACCGGGGGTATAATCTGCCGGCGGGTCAAGACAAATAGGTGGATAAATACAAGTACAGATGACTGGTGGGGGACCACTAAAGAAAAAGAATTGAATCATATATTGGATGTCTCTCCAGTCAATACAGCAATCGCCATTAACATCGGCATTAGCCAAAACTAATGGTGCAGGACCACCTTTATAAAGATAGTTAACAAGATAGATCAAATCCTGAATTTCATATAAACCATTATTGTCCACATCACCGGGATTTTGGAAATCGCATGTGTCACATGGGTTTGGTGTACATGTTGTCCCGTCGCCTTCATATAAATGGCCATTATTAGCACAGGTTAGTGCATCAGTGATGTAGCAGTTACCTACCGTATCACAGCAGGCTCCTTCCAATGGTGGTTTTTCACCGTTGGTAACCACCAGTGACAGATCAAGCGAACCAATACAATCATGAGTAACAATACCTGTCCCTTCATAAATGACGAAGTTATATCCTCCTACATCAATGGAAAGCCACTCAGGATTATAGTCAGGCCATTCCCAGTCAAAAATGTAATGGTGCGGTCCAACAAGTACTGGTCCATCAAATAGTGTATCCCGTCCTATAAACATGAGTTCCGTCTGTGGATCAAAAGGACCAATTGGCGGCATACTGTCACCCGGTGGTTCTCCTTCAAGCGACCAGATATCAGTTGACCAATTGACAACAAATGTTAGCCAACCGGGATACTGGGGCTCTAATACATCAACATCGAAGTCGATATGGACAGTCTTTTTACGTTCATAGTCAAAGGGATGGTCATAGAACCAGATATTATAGAATTCCCATTCTGGCTGGAAGTATTCATACCAGCCCTGACCGTAAAAATCGGTTCCTCCTGAAAGGGGTGGAATCAGCATACCAGAAGGGTCAACACCAACCCAGAATATGTTGGTTCTGGGGTTATTGGATGGTTCCCAAATGTCAATCCAATTGAGGTTACCCCATAAAGCCCAGACCGCATCGTCGTTCCAGTGATCCTGAGTTGATTTCCATCCCCATGTAGTCGACTGGGGATCTGCCACGATGGCTGAAATGTTAACCCAGTAGATTGTACCTGAATCCTGCCAGAACCAGTTT
>JBDRQG010000394.1:0-6870 GCA_043826475.1 bacterium | reverse complement strand
GCCAGCTGTTATTTCCGCCGGTAAAAAGCATAATATGCAGTTAATTGGTCTCGGTGCCCGCGATACCCTTCGGCTGGAAATGAAAATGGCTCTCTATGGTAATGATATCGATGAGACCACAACGCCTATCGAAGCCGGGTTGTCATGGATTGTAAGTTTTGAAAAGGATTTTATCGGCAAAGATGTTCTCGCTCTTCAAAAAGCAGAGAAACCTCAGCGCCGTCTGGTCTGTCTTGAGATGGAGAGCCGTCAGGTACCAAGGCATGGACATGATATTGTTGAGGGTGATGAGGTTATTGGCCATATTACATCAGGCAGCTTTTCTCCAAGTCTGAAAAAGCCGATTGCTCTGGGATATGTCCCAAGAGATAAATCAAAATCCGGGACAACGATTGAGATTGCCATCAGGAATAACAAAATCGAAGCGACTGTGGTAAAACCTCCGTTTTATAAAAATGCCTCGCATAAGTGAGAATAAAGAGTGAATATTGATCTGTATCTGACTCCTTTTCCATTTAAAACCGCCGTCAAAAAAGGGAAAGCTGTTGTAGTAATTGATGTCCTGCGGTCGTCGACCTCAACCTGTGCTGCATTGATGAACGGCGCCAAAGGGGTGATCCCCTCCCCCGGTTCTATTGAAGCCGGTGAGATGCGCGCCAAAATAGGGAGCGATATTTCACTTCTGGCTGGCGAAAGAGATAATGTTAAGATTGAAAATTTTGACCTTGGCAATTCACCGGTAGAATTTACCGAGGATATCGTAAAAGATAAGCTGATAATAATGACCACGAGCAATGGCACAGCTATATTTGGAGCAGCTAATAATGCTGAATTAGTCATTTGCGGAGCGTTGGTCAATATTTCAAAGGTAGCCGAGAAAATTGCTCATGCCAAGCTTGATCTGATTATTGTCTGCGCCGGTCAAAAAGGGGGATTTTCAATGGAGGATACTATCTGCGGCGGGATGCTGATTCATCTTCTAAATGTTAAACATAATATAAGAACCAAACTTAATGATGCTGGAGCTGTAGCCCTGCTTTTATATCGTACCAATAAAACCGCTCTGGTACAAGTGATTCAACAGGGGGAGCACGGCCGACGTCTTGCTCTTGACGGTTTTGCTGCTGATGTCGCCAGCGCAGCTGCTGTTGATGCAATGCCGATCCTGCCGGTTTTGGCTGATGGCCGTCTAATTGCAGAAAATTTATAATTTTGAAAATAATTAACCTTTGATGGTATAATGAAATATGGTAAGATTTTTAACTTTTTTGATATGTCTGATTTTACTTCTCGCTGGCTTTATCACAGCTAAGGCCGAGGATGCCGTTAGATGTGAACTCTCCGTTTATCAGACTGATAGTCTCAGGGGTAATATCCTTTTAATGGCTGATACCAGCAATTTCGTAAAAGGGATTTCGACTACGGGATTTTTGCTTAGTTTCTCAGTCGATATCGAAGTACGGGAAATAGATAGCACTCGTAGTGAATTTATGACACATGTTATAACATTGGGACCGCAGGCAAATACCTATTCCCGAACTTTTATGGTGGAATATGGCCTTCCTGCCCGGATGGATAATATCGAGGGAAAACCGGGTACTAATTACAGTTTAGTTATAACTCCACTTGAAAAGACCGAGGTTGATACGTCCGAATGTAATTTTTATCAACAGCGGCATGGAGATTTCAGTTTTAACCCAACCGCCAACATGGATATATATTTTGTACCCAACTCACTTGGGGATTATTACTGGAATCTCGTAAAAGGATTGCATGAGAATGAACTCAGACAGTTTAAGTCTTTGTTTAACCTGAACCTGCCGGGGAAACAAAAGTTATTTTTGTGCCCGTGCCCTCTTTTATCGGTAATCTGGGATTCTCGTTTTGGTCAGGTATCCGATCCCACCAGGAATAATAGTTTTGGACTATTCTCACGAGAACTTAACACTGCTGATCCATTTGTAGTAATTCATACTTCATTGTTGAGACAGTATGGCTATGCTCCCCCCTTTCTTTCCGAGGGCTGGGCAGGATACCTCTCTTTTGCATATTATGACATGAAAATAATTATTAAAGAAAATCAAAATGTTCCGATCACAAAATTGTTAAATACTTATGATTATCTTACCGCTGACCCGACTCTGGCTGATCGTACCGCTTCGACTTTTGTAAAATACCTGATCGATCAGTATGGTTTTGATAAGTTCAGGGATTTATATGAAGAATCTCATGATCTGAATCTCGCTGAAAAATTCGAAGAAGTGTATGCTAAAACAGCTGATGATGTTGAACTGGGATGGCTAACCTATATTGATACTCTTACCTATCCGATTTATGTTTACCGCCAGTATGCCGAACGGGCTGAAGCGATGTTTGATTATAAGTTGATGCATCAATATGCCGGGGCTCTGGTTGATGCTGCCGCCAATAAAACCGATTCTTTGCTGGGGCTTTCTATTTTAAAAAGATCCAGCTTTTTCACCGGTGATTATTATGCCGCATCCGCCGTTCAGAAGACATTATTGGATATAAATCCAAAAGATGCCGCCGGATATATGACCTTAGCCGGATATAAAATGATGAATGGTCTTTATGAAGAAGCCCGAAAAGATCTTGAAAAAGGATTGGAGCTGAACCCGTCGGATAATCTTATGAAGTTTAATCTCGGGATGAATTACTTATTTTCCGGTGATACGACCCAGGCGAGAGAAAAACTTTTGGAAATGATTGCATCAGATGATATAACTGCCAAAGCTGAAGCTAAGATTATGCTGGGATTTATATTGAAAGCATCTGGTACCAAGACTGACAAGACAATGTCCGCAAACTATTTTCATGAAGGTCAAAATATCTTCAATCAGCAGATTCAAAGCCAGACTGGCTCCTCTAATGCCTTTCTTTGGTTGGGGATTTCTTCTCTGGGGCTTGATGACACCGGCAAGGCTTTCAGTTTTCTCGAAACCGCCCTCTTTTTGGAAACCCGCCCATTTTATGTCGGAATGATTTATCTATGGATGGGAAAAACAAGTGATATCATGGGAGACCATGAAACCGCTAAAAATTATTATGGACTGGTGTTAGCAGGTCCATCAGCCGACTATCATCAAAAAGAAGCTAAAATACTTGTAAATAATCCTTTTAAGTAATAACAATATAATATGTTTAATTTTCTTAATCCGACTATTCTAATCGCTGCCGTTGCCGCTTTGATACCCCTTATTATTCATCTTTTCTCAAAACGCCGGGTTAAGATTGTAGAGTTTTCTTCGTTAAAGCATCTAAAAGCGATGCAAAAACGCCAGGTGCGAAAATTAAAGATCAGGCAATTGCTGCTATTAATTTTACGCATGCTGATTTTGTTGGCCATCGTTCTGGCCTTTGCCCGTCCCACCTCACAAAGCGGCGGGATAGGATCGCATGCTTCGGTATCAGCAGTTGTCCTGTTTGATAATTCAGCCTCAATGAATCGTGAAGTCAGCGACGGCAGCCTTTTCGATCTATCACAAAAAAGAGCTTTGCAGATTCTTGATACTTTTGGCGAGGCCGATCAGGTCTGCATCATTCTCCTGGATCAATCTGAAAACAGAGTTAATCCCAAATTGTCTTCGGCAGCAGTCGCCAAAGATCAATTGTCAAAAATAACCAGGGGGAGTGGTATCGCTGAACTTCAAAAGGGACTCGAACAGGCTAATGATCTTTTAAAGGAAGCATCCAATCTAAACAAGGAACTCTATATCATTTCCGATCAACAGCGTGTTTCTTTACCGGACAGCACTGTATTAAAGGATAGCAATGCCAAAGTTTATCTCGTAGAGATACCGATTGAAGAATACGATAACTGCGGCATTACCAATGTCGATTTCGGTGGACAACTGATTTTAGCCGGTCATGATTTTACGACAACAGCAACAATAAAAAATCAGAGTCAGCGTGATCGGTCAGACATTATTGCCTCTTTATTTGTTGATGGCCATCGGGTATCACAGGTTGATGTTGAAGTATCGGCCGGTAATGAAACATCGGTTAATTTTACCCACTCAGTATCACGGGGCGGGTTTCATGATGGTTATATTGAACTCTCCGATGATCAATTCCAGGCTGATAACAAATATTATTTCAGTTTCAAAATCCCCCAGCAGTTTAATGTCCTGATCATTAAGGGAGACAATGCTGCCGGTTTAATTTCACTGGCGATGGTCCCTTCACAATCAATAAACCAGTATTGGTCTGTTAAAGAAGTCGAACTGGATGAGCTGGCAGGAATTAATTTTATTGATTACGATGTTGTTATTCTTTCAGGTACTCCACCATTGGAGGAAGGTTATGTCCGGAGATTAAAATCTTTTGTTACCCAGGGCAACTCACTTCTTCTGACTTTCGGTGGAACAACTGATATCGACGACTTTAACTCGAACTGGTCAGAAATAGCCGGTCTTGTTTTTGATGAAGGGATAAAAAGGGATTTCACCAAAGCCGGATACTATACAATAGACAAAGTTGATATTACTCATCCTATTTTTTCCGTGTTCAATTTTGAAACTGAAAAATTCCCGGAGATAAAGTTTTACACGCTCCCGAAGATGCATACTAATGAGGAATCAAAAGTATTAGCCAGTTTTTCCGGCAAGCGGCCCGCTTTGGTTGAGAAAAAATCAGGCTCTGGACGAGTTTTAACCTTAACCGGTCCGATCGCACCCCAGTTTTCAGATCTTACCGGGCATGCCTTTTTTGTTCCGTTTATATCCCGTATATCCGAATATCTTGCCACTGATCTTTCCAGCTATGATGTTCATCTTTTTGCCGAAGAAAATATCAGCCGAGCCATAGCAGTAAATCTTCAGATGAGCGCTTCGGTGGAAATGATAGCGCCCGACAGCCAATACTATTATCTCTCACCGGAAGAGGAAAACGGAAATCTGATTTTGAAACCACAGCCAACTAATCTCCCCGGTATATATAATGTCCGTTATCTTGGGCGGGAGATTGATCGCTTTGCCTTAAATGTCAATCCCGATGAATGCAATCTGGCGGGAGTTATTGACGAGCAGTTTGCTGATGCAATCGGAGCCGATAACTATAAAATTGTTCAGCAAAACACCAACGCCGCTTCGATTATTTCTGAATTTCGGTTCGGAAAAGAATTGTGGCAGATATTCCTTTGGATAGCCGTATTGCTTATAATTGCGGAGATGTTGTTATCAAAAGGTGTTGGTAAAGGGGAGTCATGATGACTCTTTTGGCGGCTGAAAATATTTCCAAAAAATTTTCCAATCAGGTTATTATCGATCAAATATCCTTTACGGTAAAAACCGGCGACCATATTGGTATGGTGGGTAAAAACGGTATCGGCAAAACGACTCTGTTTGAAATATTAGTCGGGAATATTGAAACCGATACAGGAACAATTACCCGCTCCCGGGCATGCCTGATTGATTATATCGCTCAGGATAAATCAGGTCTTCGGGACACGACTCTTTATGAATATGCAGCCTCAGCCCGAAGCGACCTTCTACAGATGAGAAAAGAGATTACTATTCTTGAAGAACGCCTGATGAACATACCGACCGATAAGGCCAGCCTTGACAGATTGGGACAACTTCAGCATAAATTTGAAACTGATGGCGGGTTTACATTTGAAAATGAAGTAGCCACGATACTTCACGGAGTCGGTTTTGAAAAAGAGCGCCACCATGAAAGATTATCAAATTTCTCCGGTGGTGAAAAAAACAGAGCCGGGCTGGCGCATGCCTTAGCAGGGAGGGGAAATTTATTATTGCTGGACGAACCAACCAACCACCTTGATATAGAATCAACGCTATGGCTGGAAAATTATCTCGCTGAAACAGACAAAAGTTATATCATTATCTCGCATGACCGGGCTTTTCTTTCGGCAACAGTAAACCAGGTATGGGAAATACAGTTCGCCAAGCTGCGATTATTTAAAGGAACTTTCGAAAACTATCTAATCGAACGCAAAGAACAAAAACGGCTGCACGAACATCATTATAAACATCAACAGGAAGAGATTAAAAGGTTGGAAGATTTTGTCCAGCGGAATATGGCCGGACAAAAAACCAAACAGGCTAAATCAAAACTAAAATATCTCAGTCGGATAAAACGCCTTCCCCCTCCACGCAGTGACGGCTCCTCCCCTAATATTAATGTGCAGTCATCAGGGAGATCATACGCCCATGTTCTCGAAGTCAATAATTTAACCAGCGGTTATGGCTCTGAGCCTGTCGTCAGTGATATAAGTTTCGATTTATACCGGGGAGATAAAGTCGGACTGATCGGTCGCAACGGCTCCGGTAAAACAACCATTCTTCTCTCTTTGATTGGCGAACTCTCCCCTATTTCCGGTGAAATAAAATTGGGTAGTAATGTCGATGTCGCATATTTCGATCAGGAATTGACAGAACTTGATCCAAATATCACCGCTATGGATACTCTCTGGGATATCGATCCTATGGCTGAGATGGGTAAGATAAGATCATTTCTGGCCCGGTTTGGATTTACCGGCGAAGATGCATACAAACTGGTAAAGACATTATCCGGCGGTGAAAAGACCAAATTGGCGATGGCCAAACTTTTGTACTATCCAGCTAATTTTTTAATCTTTGATGAGCCGACTAATCATCTTGATATCGATGCCCGTGAAGTCCTTGAGCAGGCTCTTAAGGAATACGAGGGAACCTGTTTGATTGTCAGCCACGACCGTCATTTTCTCGAATGCGTTACCGACAAAATTTTCCATGTCATCGATGGGCGTCTTGATATCTATAATGGTAATTATGCTTTCTTTAAGGAGAAACTGGCTGAAAGAGAAGATAAGACTCCCTCCAAACCGGTAAAATCAAAAGAGGCATATTT
>JBDRQG010000393.1:0-4765 GCA_043826475.1 bacterium | reverse complement strand
GTTATCCCGATATTACCGGTTGTGGTGTACTTTGAATAATCATCTATTGTCGGCTTTAATAATTGAGCATTTACTAGTTGACACAGAAATGCAACGAAGAAACTGAGCAAGATGATTGAACTTTTGAATCTATTTTTTAATGCTAAAGGCTTCATATGTAATTGCTAATCTACAAAACTGAATAGCAATGGAAAAGCAAAAAATTAAGAATTTCTTCCCTTGTTTTTATGTCTCCTTGACACTATATTTTGTACGGCAGATGAAAATTTATACCAGATATATAATGACTTGAAGAAACAGTTAAAGTACTGAATATAGGGTAGTTATTAACAAAAAACGAAAACTTGGAGGAGTAATGAGGAGTACACGATTCTTGTGTGTTCTGTTGGCGCTTCTGCTGCCAACATTTCATTTTAAAAGTTTATTATGGAAGGAGGGTAATTAATGATATAACGAAGATTGGGTTAATAAATGTGGTGAGGAAATTTTAATTTTAAAAAAAAGGGGTTCAGCTATGGACTTTAAAAAACATTTAAGACTATTGACGTTTTTTGTAATGTGTTTGTTGTTGGCTAGTTCTGTTTTAGGACAAGGTGTTACGACATCCGGCCTTAGCGGATTAGTAATGGATGAAAATGGCAAGCCTTTACAAGGTGCAAACGTAATTGCCACTCATGAACCAAGCGGGACACTGTATGGCGCCGCCGTTCGTGCAGAGGGCGCTTATACTATTCCCAACATGAGGATTGGAGGACCTTACTCCGTCAAAGTAACCTTTATCGGTTATAAAGAACTCACTGAAGAAGATGTATTCTTAAGACTGGGACAGACAATGCGACTCGACTTCCAGCTGACAAAAGAAGCCATTGATATGGAAGCAATTGAAGTGATAGGTCAAAGGGATGAGATTATGAACAGTGATCGTAATGGTGCCGCAACTTTCGTTGGAGCCGATCAAGTCGCCCAGATGCCTTCAATCAAGCGTAGCACCAGGGACCTGACACGTTTAGATCCTAGAAGTGACGGTAATTTTAGTTTTGGAGGACGTAACTGGTTATATAACAATATATCCTTAGACGGTTCTTATTTTAATAACTCTTTCGGACTGGACGATCCGGCGCCGGGTGGTCAAGCAAACGCAGAACCAGTACCCTATGATGCTGTGGAACAGGTGCAGATATCTATTGTCCCATTCGATGTCCGTGAAGGTGGCTTTACCGGAGCCGGTATTAATACAGTTACCAAGAGCGGAACCAATCAGTTTAGAGGTTCGGTGTACAGCTTCATGCGCAATGAAAATTTAACCGGTAATAAAGTAAATGGAGAGGAAGTCTCAGCTATCCCCGATCTTACTTATAATCAATCAGGATTTACTTTCAGCGGACCGATCATACAAAATAAAATTTTCTTCTTTGTTAACGCTGAACTTGAAAGAAGAGAGGACCCCGGTTCACCTTTTGTTGCAGATCGGGATGGTACGGTCAAATTTGGCGAATCCCGTGTGGAAGCTGACGTTATGGACGCAATTCGTCAGAGAATGCTGGACGTTTATAATTATGATACCGGCCCATATGAAGACTATACACACGCAACAGATAACAACAAGCTGCTTGTCAAATTAGATTGGAATATTAGCCAGAATCACAAATTTACCTTTCGCTACAATATGTTAGACGCGGTGCGTGACTTGCCGCCGCATGGTTTTGTGCTTAGCTACAACAATACCGGACGCGGTCCTAATTCAAGCAGTTTACCTTTCCAAAATTCTGGTTATGCCATTAATAATGAATTGAATTCATATGCTGCAGAATTAAACAGTGCTTTTGGCGGGAAAATGGCTAATAAATTGTTCTTCAGTTATAACCGCTTTAGGGATTTCCGTGAGCCGTTCAGTGAAGATTTCCCAACAGTTGAGATCGGTGAAGATGGTGTAACTTACACGACTGTAGGTCATGAACCCTTTTCAATCCATAATATCCTGGATCAGGATGTATTACAGATAACAGATAATTTCAGTTACTTCATGGGCAAACATGTCTTTACTCTGGGTCTGAACTATGAACAATTCAAATTCTTCAATTCATTTAATATTTTCCGTCATGGTCTTTTCATGCTGGACGCTTCCTGGGCAACATTTCTGGGTGGAACAACATTCAGTACTCTTGACGATTTTCTCGCTGCAACCGATCCAGCTTTGCCGGATTCCGAACGTGTAGATTTTCGATCCATGGTCGGTACCGGACCATACAAAGGAGAAGAAATTGACTTCCGTCAATTTTCGATTTATGCTCAAGATGAATTTATGTTAACTCCTGCCCTGAATCTGACCTATGGATTGCGGATTGACATTCCCCTGTATATGACCGAACCGGTTGAAAACTCCTTTTCAACAAGCCTGATATGCCTGGATGAAAATGACAAGCCTGAAACGGTTGATCAGGCAAAATTACCTGATTCGAAACCGTTATTTTCACCACGCTTTGGTTTTAACTGGGATGTAACCGGCGATCGCTCTTTTCAACTTCGTGGAGGGACCGGTATATTTACAGGACGTATGCCGTTTGTATGGTATGGAAATGTAATTTCAAACCCGGGCACAAACCCGAAATTATATCCGGGAATTGCCGAAGCTGATGTACCTGCCGATCACGAAACTGACGATGGAAAAGATCGTCTTGTTAAAGGAAGATCTATATTACAGCAATCTTTTGATTTGAATGCCATGGTTCCTGATTTCAAATTACCGCAAGTATGGACGACCAATATCGCCGTTGACAAAAAATTACCCGGGAACATGCTGGGGACCCTCGAATTAATATATGGAAAAGACATTAATGCCATTTATATGAGAAATGCTGACCTCGTTATACCAGTCGGCTATCTTGATGATGGGAGACCATATTTTGGCGCTAAGGATCTTGCTCATGAGTTAAATACTGCCTATCCCGGTGAAAACGCAGGCATTTATGTTATTGATAATACCAATGAAGGTCATAACTTTACTATGACTGCTCAGTTAAGAAAGTTCTTCAAAAACGGACTTGAAACCAGTTTTGCTTACACTTATCTGAATGCGAAGAACAATCTGAAATCCACTGAGATAGCGAGTGTATTATGGCAAAGCCAGCCTGTCCAGGGCGACCCGAACAAACCCAATATCAGTTATTCGGAATTCGGAAACCCGCATCGATTCATCGGAACAGCGAATTATCGGCACCAGTGGTCTGATAAGATGGCAACGAGTTTCGGTCTGTTCATGGAAGTCGCACAGGGTAACAGATACATCTACTCCGGCGGAAACAGGTATTCCTTTATATATTCAGGTGATGTGAATGGTGATGGTTATGGTGGAAATGATCTTATCTATATTCCGGATGACGAAAGTGAAATCAACCTTCAGAATGTGACAGACAATCAGGGTACTGTTACTTATTCAGCGACAGACCAGTGGTCGGATCTTGATGCATTTATTAAACAGGATGATTACTTAAGCAGCCACAGAGGTGAGATAGCCGAAAGAAACGGCGCACTTAACCCCTGGTTCAGTAATATTGACCTTCGGGTTCTTCAGGATTTCTACTTAAATGCCGGGGGACATAAACACACTTTCCAGTTTAGTTTCGACATATTAAACGTTGGAAACCTGATTAATGACGGATGGGGCGTGAGAAAGATTGCCAGTTCGTCTGCAACTTCGCCTTTGACTCTCGTTGGCTGGGATGCCAATGATGAACCTGTCTTTAATTTCAATGGGCCGGAAAAAACCTTTATTGATGATCCGAGTATTTACTCTCGCTGGAGAATCCAAATCGGTCTACGGTATATATTTTAATTGAGACAGAAGATGTGATGTAATATGGGCTGGTGTGAAAACGCCAGCCTATATTATTCGGCAGTCTGTCATATTCTTGAAGCCAAATATTAAATAATTGACTTTTTGAGAGATGAACCACAATAATTCCAGATTTGATAATCTTCTCTTCGACTTAGACGGAACGATTTCAAATCCTAAAGAAGGTATTGTAAATTGCATTAATTATGCGGTTGATCGTATTGAAGGAAAACTATTATCCCCCGAATCTTTGGAACAATATATAGGTCCCCCATTAGAAGAAATATTCTTTTCCGTTTTACGCGTTCCTGATGAAAATAATATCAAATATGCTGTTCAATTATATAAAGAAAAGTATCACGATGATGGCTGGAAACAGAACGTTTTATATAATGGAATCCATGATGTATTAAGGAGATTAAACGAGTCCGGAAAAGAATGCTATATTTGCACAACAAAAAGCACCAAAATTGCAAAATTAATTATTAAACATTTTAAGCTGGGACAGTATTTCAAAGAAGTTTTCGGTTGTGATGGTGGCAGGAAAAAATCGGAAATTATATCTTCAATTATAGATAACTATTCCTTAGATAAACGAAAAACTGCAATGGTTGGTGACAGGTATATTGATATGCAAGCGGGAGTAAAAAATAATATATTTACAATAGGTGTTTCCTGGGGGTTTGGATCAGAAAATGAACTAATTAATTCAGGAGCAGATATAATAATTGACCAGCCCGCTGAAATAATCAGTTTTAACAATAAAGATTTCTAAAAAATGAAGAATGAATATCCATTCAATTGTCCGATCATTGCTGGTCTAGCCGAAGTCTATATTGGCATGCCGCGCCGGATCAATTTTGGTCTGAATATCAATTTCTAATTCATTCGCAAAATTTGTAAAAAAAGGGTCGCTTTCTAGCGGCCCTTTTT
>JBDRQG010000392.1:0-2241 GCA_043826475.1 bacterium | reverse complement strand
TTGCAGTATCGATGTTTTTAATTCTGTCTGAAGTAGTGGAGAACTTCGCACTCGATATCATTTTTTTATGCATTCCACCAAGTCCTTTCATAATATCTACGTAATTGTCCGGAGTCTTTTCCTCTACGACAACCAACTTATGAAATGCCATAAAGATTGCAAAAAATGATCCCTTAATAGGATTGGCTGATTTTGGGTTAACAATTGATCTTAGAGTATTTGGCGCTGTGCTATATCCATCAATTACTTCTCGCAGCACTGAAAGTGTAACCTTGACTTCCTCTACAAGCCTTTCTTTTCCGTAAGTTGTAAATTCACGCCTAACTTTTTCAAATTCACTATCAGATGGATCATATATCTTGTCAAATAGTTCTTTGCTTCTCGCAATGGGTTCACCAAGAACGATAGAAGAACAGATATCCGCTATCATTTCCTCGTCTTCACTGTCCCTTAAATGCCTATTCCAAAGAATGCCTTGCTTACACCAAAATATATCTTCAGCTTTTATCGCATAACCCAGATCCGTCCGGGCTGAGTCAATACTGATTTCGGGCATTTCTGAAAGTGAAAGTTTACTTTTTGATGAATCGCCACGTATTTCAGAAGAGAGTTCACGGACAACCATTGAAAAATTATCTGTCATTCCGGCTTGGCGCTTTTCTTGTGCGCTAAGCTGCTTTCCTCCAGAGTTAATCCTTCCGAAAACATCCGTAACTTGTTTCTCACTTTCAATTGGGAATGTTGTTACAGCTAACTGATAATCTAATATGTCAGCACAAACACTAGGCTCATAAAAATTGTATTTATCTTTACTTGCGGCAGTGAAGAATCCCGCTTCAGCAACTTGACGCGCGCGGGTAAATTCGCCCGTATCAAAATATTTATCATCAACTGGAAATGAATTTTCAATAAAGGAAAATATCGCGTTTAACCTTTGCATCCCGTCCATAATCTCAAATTTTTGATTTGAGCCTTCTGAAGCATCAGCCAAAAGAATAAGTGGAATGGGGTAATCTTTGATAAGGCTATCAATTAAATTTTGCTTTTCTTCGGTGGTCCATACAAGTTTCCTCTGGTACTTCCTATTAACCAGCAACTTGTCATCTCTAAATAATCGGTATGCTTCCTGAACGCTCATACCTCTAGGTGTAATGCTCATTTATTTATCCTTACTCTATGCTTGAGAGTTCATAACAATTAATAGTGAACCGTTTGGTTTAATATCGTGACATATTGGCGAGGTAATTTTTTGCAACTGATCAGAATCGTAGGATGAATTCAAAATGCCCTCATCATATTGAATCGCTAATATCAACCGAACGGAACCATATTGTCCGAAACCGGATAAATATCATCCGTTTTGCTCGATAGTTCTTAATATATATACTCTTCGGACCCCATAATCGAAATATTGCTGCTTTGCTAGAAAAGCAGCAATATTTCAAGAAAACTAATGAATTAATCTGATTTAATTTGATGGATGTCAAGGGAAAAATGGGATTCGTGGGGGGACGTTTTATTTATTGTGGCAGGGGATGTGGCTGTAGATGATGATTTCTTTGGGGGAATGTTTGATGATGATGAAGTTTCTGATGTTTGATCTGCTGGTGGTTGCCAGTGGGGGGATGCATTTGACTGAAAAATTGGTCTGAAGGCCGGATTCCATGGTGAGATCCATGTGGAATATTGCCTTGTCGGCTTCTTCCAGATTTTCCATGAATTGTTCCAGTCTCATGCCTTTCAGGCTGTCGGGGTTCAGGATGTTTTTTGCTTTGATGACACTGACAATGTTTCCTTCGGTGTTGATTTTGAACACTAAATCGCTGTTGACATGAAATCCCAGGTAATTTTTTGTGACGATTTGAAGATGTCTTTCTTTTTTTGACAGCCGCCTATCCAGCCTGCCCTGCCGTCGATTTTCGTCTATCCGGATTTTTTCCCGCCGGTCCGGAACACCCCGTCTATCGTCAATTAACCGGATGTGCCGTTTTTGAGGGGCTCTCTCTGCCGGGTCAGGCCACTTCGATGTCGGGAATAATCCCTTTTAGCTTTAATTTGAGTTCAATAATTCCATTTATTTCGGCGAGTGCAGAAGGGTCTTCTTTTTCGAGTTTGAGAAGGTTGTCGTTTATTTTTTTTGTGAGTTCTTTTTGTTGGAAATACTTCACGAGTTCTGCGTTGGTGGGGGCTTCAGTTGAGGTATTCTCTGAATTAGTTGTGAGCATTTCGCCCGTTCCGGTC
>JBDRQG010000391.1:0-2473 GCA_043826475.1 bacterium | reverse complement strand
TTGTCGATACAGCAGGTTTCTACCACTACAAGGGATAATACCTTTGATGCACCGGCCCAGATAGTATTTGATGAAGCAGAAACAAATGTTGTTTCATCAACTGTTTCGGCCCTGGTATCAAAATGGGTCAAATCACCGGGTGAAAGTGTAAAGAGAGGGGATGTTCTGGCAATATTACAATCAGCGGAAATTGCTGGATTAGAATCAGAACTAATAAAATCGCAAGCTGCTTTTAAAGTTCAAAATAAGGAATTGATAAGACATAAAGAACTTTTAGCAAAATCGCTAATATCCACAAGTGATTATGACCAGATCGAAGCTCAAACGGAACAGGCTTTAGCCAATTTTACCAGCGCCAAAGGGATGCTTTTGTCAGTTGGACTAAATGATGCGGATATTGAGAATCTCATTGAAACCAAAACGGTTTCCAATAATTTTGTGCTGCGTTCACAATCAGATGGAATGCTGGTTGAACGAATTGCTAAACTCGGTGAGCTTCTGGAGGCGGGTTCTGCTTTTGCAATGTTAGCCAACCCCAAATATATGTGGGTAGAGGCACAACTTACTGAACAACAGCTTCGAAATGTGGAAAACGGACAGATGATAAAATATACTTCGGATGGCCGGGGAATTAATCAAGTCGGAGCTGAAATTATTTGGGTCTCCCGCTTCCTTGATCAGCATACTCGTACCGGGACGGTAAGAGCAAAAATTATTGATCCTTCGGCGAAATTGCAGGCTGGAGAATTCGGTATTGTAACGATTATAAAGAATTATAATGAACCAACATTTTTAGTACCCAAAGATGCAGTTCAATGGGAAGGCTGTTGTAATGTTGTTTTTGTTAAAGAATCTGATTTAAGATTTCGTCCGCATAAAGTAAATCTGATCGGTCGAATGGGAGAATATTATCAGGTTTCTGATGGAGTCTCTGGTGGTGATCAGGTAGTTGTTGATGGTTCTTTTCTTTTGAAGACAGAACTAATGAAATCAAGTATCGGAGCCGGGTGCTGCGGTCTTGAGCCGGTTGGTTGAGGAGCATATGCTAAAAAACATAGTTGAATTTACCCTCAAATACCGGATAGCTGTCTTATTTTTAGCCGGTCTTTTAGTGGTGCTGGGATTCGTTGCCCTCTGGTCTCTACCCTTTGATGCCTTTCCGGATACAACTCCGGTATTGGTTCAGGTAAATGTTGCGGCTCCGGGATGGGCGCCTGAAGATATTGAACGTCTTGTTACATTTCCCGTAGAACAAGCATTGACAGGCTTGACAGGGCTTGATGAAGTAAGATCGGTCACCAAGTATGGATTATGCCAGGTAACGACAATATTTACTGACGATGTTGATTTGTATCTGGCCCGACAGGTTGTGAGTGAAAAACTGGTCTCAATAGAACTTCCGGTAGGGGTTGAGTCTCCGGTCTTAAGCCCGGTGTCAACTGGACTGGGAGAAATATTTCATTACATAGTTGTTAGTTCTTCTGATGATAACACTACAGCCCGTACAGTACAGGACTGGGAAATTAAACCGCAATTGCTCGCTGTGCCGGGGGTCGCAGAAGTCAATAGCTGGGGGGGCTTTGTCAAACAATATCAAATTTTGTTTGAGCCTGTTCGATTGTTTCAGTACGGTTTAACCATTGATGATGTTGTCTCTGCTCTTGAAGATGAACTCGGAAATGTACCGGGGGGACAAATAAACCGAGCCGGAGAAATGACAATTATCAGAGGGATTGGCGTAGTTGAATCAATTGATGATATTAAGAATATTATTGTAGCAGTAAAAGAAAATTACCCTGTAACAGTTGAAAATATAGGTGAAGTGGTTATCAGCCATGAAATCAGGCGCGGAGCTGCTACCTACAACGGACAGGGAGAAGCGGTTCTCGGATTGGGATTTATGATCACCGGAGAAAATCCGGCGGAAGTTACAAAAAATCTCTCATTAAGATTAGTAGAAGCAAAAAAGAACCTGCCTGAAAATGTTGAAGTTATTCCTGTTTATGAGCGGACGGAACTAGTTAGCAAGGTTTTATCCACGGTTAAGAACAACCTGTTTTTTGGTGCTGTTCTTGTTGTTGTTATACTTTTTATATTTCTGGGAAATTTGAGAGCCGGCTTGATTGTCGCCTCGGCAATACCACTTTCAATGTTGTTTGCATTTGATCTTATGTCAAAATTTGGTATTGTCGGAAGTTTGATGAGTCTGGGGGCAATTGATTTTGGCCTCGCTGTCGATAACACTGTCATTCAGGTTGAAAATTCGATTAGGCGATTATCTCAATCAGAAGTGACGCCAAAGAATCGTCTGCAGGTCATTCGGGATGCAATTCTCGAAGTTAGAAAACCGACTTTGTTTGGCGAGCTTATAATAATAATTGTCTATCTCCCTATATTAACATTACAGGGAATCGAGGGGAAACTTTTCCGTCCGATGGCTCTGACTGTTGTATTTGTATTAACCGGATCGCTG
>JBDRQG010000390.1:0-6638 GCA_043826475.1 bacterium | reverse complement strand
CTGTCGATAGAACTGAATCAATCAGTCTTTACCCATCATACTCTGAAGGTTAAGCTCAGGGGAGTGGGGGCTGTTTCAGCTGAAGTCGATTTTGCTGATCCATCTAATTATACTGCCTATTTGGGTAAGACTATTTCAGTTAGAATAGGTCCGGGTGAAGCGGCGGTAGATACCAGCCGCCAATCGAATTTTATAGGTTTGATAACTGAAGTAAGACTGGAAAGCAGTATTGATGGCGTTAATTATGTTATTCTCAATGCCACCAGCCCGACAATAACCATGGATATTCTGAAAAAGAATAAAGTCTTTACTCAAACTGATTGCTCTGATCTCATTGGATCAATTGTTTCGAGTTATAGCGTAACGCAGGGGAGATTGGATTCCGCAAATATCAACACTGATGGTAATGACCATAACCTCGAGGTTGATTCCAAGGTCCAGTATCAGGAGACAGATTACGATTTTATAAAGCGACTGGCCAGCGAGTACCGAATGTTTGCTTATTATGACGGTTCATCTTTTCATGTTGAACAGGCAAAAAGCGACAGAACAGAAGATCTTACCTGGCGGTCAGATCTGGGGAAATTCTCAGTTGGGCTGGGAACAGGTCCTCTGAGTTATTCGGGAGCAGTTTGGAATCCCCAGACGAAAGAAAAGATCACTGGAGAATCATCAAAGTCTTCGATAAGATCATCTTTGTCAAATTTGTCCTCTATTTCTGTGAATAAATCGGATGCCATGTTTTCTACAACCGGAGCATCATCATCCACAAAACATACTACCCAATCGGTAATTGATAGTACTCTGGCCAGGGACACTGAAGGTGCTGCAGGAAAAATAATGGTATGCAACGGCCAATCAATTGTACCAACGGTTGCTCCCGGATGTTGTATAAGAGTGGTCGGAATGGGAGCCCTTGAGGGGATGTATTGGATAAAAGAAGTAAAGCATGTTCTGGAAGGAAACGGGCAATACTATAATACGTTTGTATGTACCCCCCTTGAATTGGCCTTTCCGCCTGTTTATCCCGAACGCCAGCCTTTCTCTCATTTGCAGGTGGGTATAGTAATAGATAATAACGATCCTGATGATTTAGGTCGGGTAAAAGTAAAGCTTCCCTGGCAGGGGGATGATTCCTGCCAATTTATGAGAATGATGACTCCTGATGGAGGCAATGAACGGGGCTGGTTTGCCTTACCGGAAATTGATGATGAGGTGCTGGTCGGCTATGAACGGGGAAATCCGGATATGCCGATTATCCTTGGCTGTCTTTATAATGGTGTGGACAGGTCACCGATTCCCGGTTCGGAAGCACTTGGTGATGGTGTCGAGAAAAAAGTTTTCCGCACTAAAAACGGCAATGAAATCAAGTTTGTAGATACAGCCGGAGCCGAGACGATTACTATTTCACAAAAAGACGGTACCAATGTTCTGATATTAAATATGGATGGTCCTGTAATTTCTATCGAATCTACAGGTGGTACAATCTCTCTTAAAGCTGATGATATAAATTTTGAATCAACCTCAGGTGATATAACCCTGAAAGCGGCATCAAATATTAAAGCTGAGTCTACCGCCGATATTGAACTTAAAGCGAGCGGTAATTTCAAGAGTGAAGGGGGCATGAACTACGAAGCCAAAGGCGGAATAGGCTTTAAAGCCGAAGGAACCCAGGCCGAAGTAAGCGGCAGCGCCATGACAACTATCAAAGGTGGAATTGTAAAGATCAATTAGGGATATCATGGAATATTTTTCACTCCCGCTGGTACTCAGGGAAGGGTACCTATTGCGAACCAATCTTGAAGAATCTATAATCTATTCTGTCGGGTTGATTATAAGTACCCGCATCGGACAGATGCCTTTTGCCCCGGAATACGGATGCAATATATGGGAAAAGGAATATTCTGATCTGATGGCTGCCAATAGCGCCGATATCAGATCCGGTCTACGCAATGCCATCGACAAATTTGAAAAGAGGCTCTACAGCGTTTCGGTATCATTAGTTAATACCAAAAAAGATGATTTGCAGGTAAATAATGTTGTGATCAAAGTGACTGGTAATTATAAGGATGGCAGTGAAGAGAAAAGACTTGAACACCATTACAGTATAAACTGAAAATAAACTGATATATGAAAAATTTGACACATAGAACACAGAACCAGATTTTTGATGAAATGTACCGTGAATTGCGGGCGTATAATCCTGATATTCCCGAATCACAGGAGCGGATGGACCCGATTCTCAGAATTCTCATGCAGGTCTATGCCCACCAGCTTGAACATGTAGACAGCCGGCTTGATAAAACCTGGGAGATTTCATCATCTGAGCTTATTAAGTCAGTCTGCCCGGAGAGGGGACGATGGCCGGTGCCGGCATATACGGTTATGAGAGGCAAGCCGATCGATCCCACGGTTGAAGTCGATACCCACACCCGGTTTTTTTATAAGGAAAAAAGAGAAGGGGGCAAAACTTTCTTTTTTTCGCCGGAAAGGGATTCAAAGATAATTGCCTCTCACACGAGAAGAATTTATCTCCGCAATGATAAAAAAATATATGATATCTCTCCGATTGAAGAGGGGGGATTCGGTGCGGGCCAGATTAATATTCCTGTAACATCCGGGGGCAAATGGGAAATCTATATTGCGGTACAATATGACGGTCCCCCATCGGGATTAAAAAATGCAGTGATTTTTGCTTCGGGATCAAAAGAGGCTTTGGCGCAATTACGATGGTCTAACTGGTACCCCGGTAATGCCGATGGATCTTTTGATATGAAAAGCGGTTTTTGTCCGGGAATGGTTTGCAGTATTGAAGACGTTCTTTCCAATACCAAAGAGATTACCAATTGGGGAGGACTCAGAAGCGGAAGGGATTTATTCACCGCCATAGAAAATAATTTTGTCGTCCTGCAGCCATCGTTCTGCAATAAATGGACTGAGGGTCCGATCGAAAAAGAAATCGCCCAGCTATGCCATGATAATATGATAGCTGCCTCTTCACCGGATGAGTATTATTACTGGATAAAGATGGAATTGCCGGTTAAAGGAAATCGAGCGGCTTTTCAGGCGCCCCTGAATTTTTATTTCGATTGTTTTATCGTTACCAATAAAAACGAACTGACCCTGTTCAAACATACCGGGGGAAACAAGCTGGTTGAGATTGAGATTCCGGAAGAAATCAATACTATTCTGGAAATTGTCTCTGTAGTCGATTCGGAGGGAAATGATTATCATGATGTTCACAATCTGCAATCGATAACCGATCAGCGGGTATATATCCTCGAAGAACGGGGGCAAAAACTTGTTCTGTGGTTTGATTATTCAAACAGGCTTAAGATTATTCCTGATTCGATAACCGTTACCTACGCTGTCACAGCCGGAACTGATGCCAACGGTATCGATAAGGGGAAGATTGCCGACCTTTATGAAAATCATCCCGGCCTGAAATCATGTGAAAATATTGTTCCGGTAACCGGAGCTATTCCGGCTCGTACAGAAAAACAGATCCTGACCGAAGTTTCCTCACGATTGAGGCAGCGTGACCGGGCAATTACTTTTGAAGATATATCATCCTGGGCGATGGTTTTTGATCCCCGCATAAAAAACGTAATTTGTAAAAATGGAATTGAACGGATAAATAAAGGGGGCGTACGGCGGTGCGTTATTCTCACTCTCTCGTTGAACTTTGAAGAGTTTTACAGCAATGATGAAGTATCCCTTTTAAAAACCCGCCTGATTCATTTTCTTAAAGCCCGTTCACAAGTCAATTCACAATACCAGATTGAGGCTGTTTCGGTATGAACAATGATAACAGACAGGTCATGCCGGATTTATGCAGCCGAAAAATGCCGTTTAATTTTGTAGCAGCTCTGATGCTTCTGAAAAAAGGGGGAGTTGATCTTAATAAGGTTCATCTTAAGGCAGTGGGCTGTTATGAGAATTACAAAGGGGAGATTCTTGGCCAGGAACCAAAAGCCGGGACAGAACTGACTCCGTCCACTAAGATATTTTTAAAGGTAGGCAAGTGGAGTGCGGTTGATATTATTCCATACCAGTTTTTTTATGGCGTTACCGGTTCTCCCAAAGTATCCAACGAATGGGAAGATAATGCCCGAAATTTGATGGCTCCTTTTGATGCCGCTGTTATACGAAGCCTGGCTCATGCTGATTATGAAATGCTCAAGTTTGCTCTTTCGACAATTGACAATGAGCATCTGGCGAAATTTATGAAGCTGTTCGATTTCTCGTTTGATTTTAACGCCACCGATCAACGGGAAATTATACTCTGGGCATCACTCCTGCCATCGTTTTACTATTGGTCAGGCAACCCGGAGATGGTTTCAATTGTATTGGGATTCCTTTTTGGATATAAATTCAGTATTGATGAAAATATTCCTATGACATTTAAAATACCGGATAAAATTGTTACGCGATTAGGTCATAAGTATAATCGATTAGGGTCTGAATTTGTACTGGGTGGATCTTTTACTGAAAATGATACCGGTTATAGAGTAAAGGTAGGGGAGGTAACTCTTCACGATTTAAAAAACTGGCTTCCCGGCAAAGCAAAAAGAATAAAACTGGAAAAGGTTCTCAAGTTATGTATGCCGGATAGTCTGAAATATGAAATAGAAATAAATGTAAACAGAGATTCTTTGTCATCAGCAACAGTCTCGGGAAACTCCTATTTAGGTATTTCATCTTTTTTAATTGATAAAGATGTTAAAACAGTGGTTCAACAATCTTGACAAGGAATATCACAGGTCATAAATTTGATCGATGAAAAAAAGGCAACATAATGGGCGACTTTAACTTAAATTCCGTTAACTGGCAGGATGGAATGCTTATCACTCAGCACCATCTAAAAGACCAGAATAACTACATTGAGGAGCTTGCCAGGTGGTATGCTACCACGGCAGGTGATAGTTACGGGCTTGTACGCCGATCCTCATCGGCTGAAGCCTTAAAACTCAATATAAATGTCAATGGGGCAAACGTACAGGTCGAAGCGACCCGATGCCAGGCTGTTACACCCGGCGGTCATTTTATTGAAATTAATGAAATGAGCCGCAATACTATTTCTACCGAAGCCATTATGACCGGGGAAAACCTGCCAATTTATATTGGTGTTGATCCGGGAAATAAAATTCAGTTAGGCGATCCTGATCCGGATGAAGATGTCCCAAGGATGCCATATCTGTCATCGGCTTACTCGCTTCATTTAGGGCAGCCTCCTAATTTACCGGCAACAAATTTTCTGCAGGTTGGATTATTGGTTGGAAGCGGTAATGGCGTGGTATTGTCTGATAATTATTATCCCCCCTGCATGACAATGTTTGCCCATGAAAAACTGACTGATATTGTTCGTAATTATAAAAATAAACTGGACAGCCTTCTGGCTTTGACATCGCGTGCTTATATTGCCGTTGCCGGGGGTTCGATGGCCAAGGAGAGAACCGAACTTCAGACCGCCTTAAAAGATACAATTTACCAGTATGGTTTTTATCTCTCAACCGCGTTGGATTGTTTTGTTGTTGGTAAAAATTCGGGACATCCGGTTGAACTCGTAATATTCTTCAAAAAGCTATTCCGTGTATTTTCCACCCTGCTGAACTTTCAACCCGGATTAAAAGATTATCTTAATGAAAAATTCTTTACCAAAGAGTTAAAGAGCGATCTTGGCAGCTATTTGTCGGCTGTAGATAATTTCCTGCTGACAGAATATAATCATCTGGATGTGGCAGGACATATCAGATCTATTAATGAAAATTTTGAAGTGCTTAGAGGAGTATTCGGTTATCTGGCGCAGGTTGAAAAGAGCCAGTTGGGAGATCAGGCGGTTGCTACTGATACCGTAACTTATCAGGGTAAAACCTATCGCATGATTGAGTTTGCGGGATGCCGGGTAGAGGAAGCGAGCGGCCTATGTTATCTTCTGGTAAATATACCTAAACCGCAGCCTATTTCCGATATGGTTACGCTGCTTAAAAAAGATATGTTTACGATTCAACAGTGGAATTCAATGCAGGTCAGGCAGGGTTTGAACGAAGCTCGTGGCTTGGGTGAAACTGATCCGGTTCGGGTTGATACTACCACTTATGGCAATAAAGTAGCCTTGTGGGCTCAGGATATGGTAAAATCGGCTTCAGTTAATCAGGTGAATTTGATTTTCAGAGGGACGCCGGATATAAGCAAGTTTGACAAACTGGGTAAAACTGATTTGATTGTCTATGCGGTTTAAATTGATAGGAAAGAATTAAGTGGATATAAAATCATACATCGATGATCTGTTTCGCTACCTGAAAACTTACGAAACAAACTATTCAAAATTCGAAACCGAAGCTTTCATGCAGACCTATAACGGCATCAGGACTGTTTTTCAAACATTGAGAGAACAGCGCAACCAGGCGGTGGAAGTTGATTATTCTTTTCTTGATGCAGTCAAGTTGGCTCCCCTGACAAGCTCAGACCTTCGCCACCTGACAGTTCAGATGCTGATAACTTATTTTGAATCGGTAGCGGATGTTGATGGCCGTTCCAATCAAGCTTATGATTACTGCCGAGGATTAAGGGCGGTTAAACAGGACGTACCATTTTTTGAGACCATTCTGCTTCCCTTATTTTTTAGAGAGGGATCA
>JBDRQG010000389.1:0-12742 GCA_043826475.1 bacterium | reverse complement strand
ACCGGATCAATATATATAGATCCCAATGCCTTCTTATAATATTCCAGGGCTATATCTTTTTTCCCCTGTTTTTCCATCAATTCACCAATATTGAAAACAATCAGGTCTTTAAGATTACTTTCCAATTTCGAGGCATCTCTTAAAATCTTAGTAGCATCTTTATAAGAGTTGGAATACATATAGGCAACAGCCAGGTTTATCATTACTCCTGCCTGATCGGGTTTAATCTGCAAAGCCCTCTGATATTGTGCAATCGCTTTGTTATATTCACCCTGATGTAGGAATGAATCACCAAAATTTTTATAAGACATGAATTCAGAGTTAATACCCTGCCTCCCCCAGTCCTGTAACCATTGCGGATTCATAAGCGATACAACACCAAATAAAATCAATGAAAACCATATAGATAATAATGCCCAGGTAAGTATTCTGTGACCTTTTGATAAACTTTGATTAAGATTATTCTTATCTGAAGAATTTTTATCAGAAGGTATTGTGGTAAATAAACAAAACATTTTTTCCCTCTTCTTTCAATCGATTGAACAGCTCACACGCTTCAGAATTCTTAAGTATAATTACCTCGATTCCGCTTTGAGTATATTGATTATATATAAATTGAACCGGAGTGTTTTGCGGAAACCCCCAGCCCCCTTTCTCATCGTTACCACTTGAGATTACAATTATATCAGGTTTTTGCTTTTTCAGAAAATTCTGATCCCGATTATTGAAAAAGTGCTTTTTGTCAACAAGTCGGAAAGACTCATTGGGGAAAACTAAAAAATCAAAATAGAATATTGGGATACCTTTGTATACAGCCAATCCATACTGATTATAAACAATATTTTTTGAGCTATACTTAAGATAAAAATAAGTTTGGAATGCTATGGCGCAAAGTAACAAACCGACAATAATGTATTTAACCTTCTTAAATTGGCTTAAATGGAACAAAAGAAAAAATATTGTAAAGCTGACAAGTGTTAATAAAACAACATATCCAAAGTATTCAACTTCAGATAAAAGGGAACCGAATATGACAAGCAGCAAAGCAAATATAAACATCAGGATTAATAAGCTGGGCGAATGAGTCAGGTAGTATTTCAATTTCCTGTGGCGAATACGCTTCCATTGTTCTGATAAAATACTCGGATCTGATACAAACATGTACAACAGGATAATCCCCATAAGATTTCCCCACAAATCCTTGGCAATATCGCTGACATCAAATACCCGACTGCTCATATTCATCTGGAAGAACTCATCAAATAGAGATAGACATAAGGCTGTTATGTAAGAAATCAGAATAATCCTTGCCATAGAATAATTGCGTGGTGCAAGATCCCGATAAATCAAAAAGGCAAAAATACCGTAAGCAAAATAATGCCAGTTCTGCTGTAAATCATAAAAATTGTGATCGAAATAATAATCAGCTATTTGCTGAGAAAGACAATTCATTAAAATTACGATGAGGATTGCTAAAGAACGAAACCATGTCAAATAGGCTCTGGCTGAATAAAGAATTATTATTGCGGTAACAACACCAAGAAGAAGTATTATTGGAATATTGATATCATATACGGAAAAAGAAGATTGTGATAATTCGGAGATTTTCTCTATCAGGAATTTCTGCAGCAATATAAATGGTGTTGCAATAAGTAACAAACCATACATGATGACATGTAAACGAGGTGAATAAATTCCGAGATGAGCTTTAACCAAAATAACTCCTTAAAAGAAATTATTTTTATTGCAACGCCAAATCTCTTCAAAATCTATGATGCGAACCCTGATGAATGGAAAAAAATCCTATTTTTTTATAAACACTATTTTCAGAATAATAATACAATATAGAGAAATACTTCATTATTGTCAATGAAAGTCATATAATTAGTAATCAATTATACCTGTTATAAATGATTAAGAAAATCCCGGGATTATTTTGACAAAAAGTAAAGAGCCACCAAGCGGAATCGAACCGCTGACCTACTGATTACGAATCAGTTGCTCTACCAACTGAGCTACGGTGGCTTGATTGTAATATCATTAACTTCTATGGCATTATACCATTGGCCATTTTCTTAAAGCAAGCAAATATAATGCTCTTTATCGTTTATTCAAGTGAATTATAATGAAAAACGGCCGCTTTTATCAAACGGCCGTCGAGGACTCAGCAAATCCGTTTACTGAGGAATTATGGAATGTCATGTGTGGCGGTCCACCAAAACATGAAATAACTCCAGGCTTAAAATATTCCTGTTGATTATATTACAATCAGACAGCTAAAATGTTGGAAATAATCTTATTTATATGATAGAAAATCTGAGTTTTTTTCATACCTCAATAAAAAGCCCCTCTTTAAAAATGCCGAAGGCCGGACTCGAACCGGCACGGGCCTTACGACCCAAGGGATTTTAAGTCCCTGGTGTCTACCAATTCCACCACTCCGGCAACTAACGGAGTTAGCTTTACAAGGTTTGAAATTTAATCAAAAAATATCCGCACGCAAGTAACTTTTTGGACTCTTAATTATATAATTATCCTTTTCAAACGACTTTCAATAACATAACTTAAACCCAGATCAGCTATGAGACGCATTAACGAAAAGCTATTAATGTACGATAAATACTATAATGAACACTGATTTTACCAAAACAAGAGCTTCAAAGATTATTATAATCGGTGCAGCCCTGGTAATTATTGCCGCCGGTATGAATGCCGCCCAGTCTCTTATTGTTCCTTTTCTGCTGGCTGCCTTTATCGCCATAATATGCTCTCCCCCACTCATATTTTTGCAGAGGAAAGGGTTCCCCGCATGGCTGGCATTAGTTGTTGTCATTTTGGGAATTGCTGTGATTGGTTCTCTGGTTGCGATAGTAATAGGAACATCTATCAACGATTTTACCGATAAAATTCCGCATTATCAGGCCAGACTCCAAATTACAATTGATAATCTTCAGCAATGGATGTCCAATAGGGGTATTACCATTTCAGAGGAAACGATTTCCGAATATTTAAATGTCAGCGCTATTTTTGAGCTGGTTAAAAATGTATTGGCTGGGATGGGGGGCATATTGACCAATGGCTTCTTAATTATATTGACTATAATATTTGTTCTACTTGAAGCCTCCAGTATGCCCTCAAAAATTAAAGCCGCTTTCGGAAATTATGATTCTACTTCATATTATATTAATAAATTTATATCCAAAGTTAAAAAATATATGGCAATTAAATCATTAGCCAGCCTGGCGACAGGCATTATTATTACAATTTGGCTGATAATACTGGATGTTGATTTTCCTCTTCTTTGGGGACTGGTTGCATTTATGCTGAATTTCGTACCTAACATAGGATCAATAATAGCCGCCATTCCTGCCATTATGCTTTCATATTTGCAAATTGGTTTTGGATCAGCTTTGCTAACTACTATCGGTTATCTTACCGTAAACGTTGTAATAGGAAATTTTATCGAACCCCGCTATATGGGCAAAGGTCTTGGGTTATCGACTCTGGTTGTTTTTACATCTTTGGTTTTCTGGGGATTTATTTTAGGACCGATCGGTATGTTTCTGTCCGTCCCCCTAACAATGACTCTTAAAATTGCCCTGCAGAGCAACCCCAATACCCGATGGCTGGCTATTCTTCTTGGTGATGAAACTTTAGATGATCTTGAACATAAAGATATCGAAGTAAGTGCGAAAAACTAATTTCAGACTTTTTGCAGAAGCCATCTCCCCCTGCGATAATAAATATAAAAACCGATCGATGATATCATGCCGGCACACGCCAATGCCCACCATATAGCTGTCTGGCCAAAACCAAATACCTCGACAAAAATAATAATTGGCAGCACCTGAAACCCCCAGCTATGAACTATATTCACAATCATAGCAGGTGTGTTCAGCCCGACACCCGCGTGTATCTCTTCCAACATTATAAAAGCACCAAAAAACGGAAAGCTGAAGGCAAAAATCTGTAGAATTCCAACTCCAATATTAATAGTTTCCGGATTATTAAAGAATAATTTCATAATAATGTCCGCCCCGAAGTAGACTATCAAACCGAATACTATCATCATTCCGATGCCAAGTAATATAGATTGGTCAGCTGTCTTTTTTGCTCGTTCATATTTACCCCCTCCAAGATTATGCCCGATTAGTGAAGACAAGCCCAACCCAATTCCAACGAGAAGCATAATCCCAAATCCAAAAATCTGTCCGGCTATACCATATGCTGCCACTACAGCGGTTCCAAAAGTTGCCACCAACGGGGTGATAATCAATCGTGAACCGGAAAATGACATACTGCCTAACCATGACGGAATGCCAATCTTAAGAATTTTCCACATGGCGATCATTGAAACCGGTTTTTTTCCCTTTAGATTTAGTTTAACATTGGTATAGTTGCCATAAAGAAGGATGATTCCCACAAGTAATGTCAGAGCAAAGCTAAAAACTGATGCATATGCGGCACCGCTAATACCTAAAGCCGGAAGCCCTAACCAGCCAAAAATGAAAAATGGATCAAGAATTAAATTCAGAAGATTAGAACTAATCATCAGAATCATAGCCATCTTGGGATTGGCAATACCCCGCATGGCGGTAAAGATTGAATAAGTCGCATACATCACCCCCAACCCAACAAACATAATCCGGCCGTATTCTATGCCTTGCCGCAATGCATCACCTTCGGCTCCGACCACTATCAGCATTTTATCAACCGTGAGAAAGCCGACTAGGCCGAAAACTCCCCCGAAAAATAATTTTAGCAGAATAGTCTCTTTTATAGCCTTCTCAGCGGCATCATAATCCTTTTCACCATATCTTCTGGATATTATCGCCACCGAACCGGGGCCGACCAGTTGATTGAATGAGAAAAAGAGCCATAAGATGTTTGCAAAAAAAGTTATTGCCGCCACTCCGGATTCCTCACCGGGAAGTTTTGAAACCCAGTACATATCAACCATAGAATAAATATGCTGGGCTAAAAAACCGAACATCGATGGCAGACCCATTTTAAGAATGGAGCCAATTATCGAACCTTCAGTATAATCAGCAGGAATCTTTTTTATCTCTTCGTTCAATCAGCCTCCAATTATAGAAAGACATAGTAATACATTTTAATCTAATAACCAAGAATTCGGTAATAGATAAAATCATATATTTTAAGATTACGGGGAATATTTACAATAGATGCCATTTATTTTTGGCGGATAATGCAAAATGGGACAGCTATAAGAGCAATCACTACTGAGATTTTAACAACCGGCTGATATGCTTTAATAAAATTGAGAGGAGTATCATCATTTGCTCCGACAATATGGGTTTGGAAATAAGCAAATAGAGATGTTGCAAACGCCACCCCAAGCGCCATTCCTATATTTCGTGAGGTCGCTATAATACCGGATATAACAGATCTTTTGGATTTGTCAACCGATCCCATCATTGCCGACGAATTAGGAGAATTAAAAATTGCTGTACCGCTGCTGATTATAATAATTGTGATGATAATGTATCGATTGGTTGTATCAATATCAAGAAAAGATAAAAGATAAAGTCCAAAAGCAAAAATTATCATACCTGTTGTGGTTAACAGACGAGATCCGATTTTATCTGAAAGTTTTCCTGATAGGGGGGCAATGATAAACATCACAATTGGAAATATCATCAAAAACATGCCTACTGTTTGCGGTTCAAAATCTTTAACCCGCTCAAGATAAAAAGGAATAAGTATAATTGCTCCCGACATTGCGATAAACATCAAAATAGCCGAGATTAGAGCTGTAGAAAACTGATGGTTTTTGAACAGATATGTTCCTATTAGAGCTTTTTCAGGATTTGACTCAAACCGATAGAATAATATCATCGATATAACAGAAATGACTCCTAATCCCACAACTCTGAAATCAGATAGAGTATAATTCTCCATCAACGATAAAGCCAGCATACCGGTGAGCATAGCAATGGAAATTGATAAAGCCCCAGCTATATTCATCTTTTTAAACTGGTCTGGTTTGGGGAGCAGTTTAAAATAATTAAAAGCCAATGATATTCCGATTATTCCGATAGGTATATTGATAATAAAAATAGATTGCCATGGGAAATATTGCAGGATGAATCCGCCCAATGGAGGACCAACCATCATTCCACCGGCAACCATCATTACCATCATACCTATCCCCTTCCCCCGTTCTTTTTCCGGAAAGACAGTAGTAACCATACCCGGTCCAACAGCCTGAAACATAGCTGAGCCAATAGCCTGCACAACTCTTCCAAGAATCAGGAAATGGATAGAACTGCTTAGGGCACATAGTATTGATCCGGTTATGAAAAACGAATATCCAAATTTATACGCAAAGGCATACCCTTTTCTCTCAGTCCATGCGCCGAAAATCATCATCAGAGAGACAACCGTCAGCGAATAAGCCAATATAACCCAGGCAACTATATTGATATTACATTTAAGCTGATCAGCTATTGTAGGCAAGGCAACATTTAGAATTGAACCGTCGAGAGTTGACATAAAAGTCCCAATTGCCCCAACAGTAAAAAAACGATATTTGTGAGTTTGAATCAAAGAAGAGTCCATTTGTCAGTTATTTCCCATAAGTCATTGTCTAAAAAAAGATTGACAAAACAATGAAACCACCATAAGCTATCTTTCTAAAACAGTCAATATTTTTTTTGACTAATATTAAACAGATAACGCTCTGAAACGTTCTTAAAATAGAAACAGATTTGAACGGGGTATGACAAAAACAATCCCGGAGTTGGTTGACAGCTTTGTAGGTGGAGATGAGAAGGCTTTTGCAGAACTGATAAAAAGGTTTCGGCAGAAAGTTTACTCGATAGGTTTCCAGATGTTAGGAAACCACCTTGATGCCGATGAAGTTGTACAGGAAACATTTGTTAGAGTCTTTAAGAGACGTAAGGAGCTTGCCAATGTAAAATATTTCTCGACTTTCCTGCTGAGAATAGCGACCAATTATGCGATTGATCTGATTCGCAGGAAAAGAGGCCACAGCAATATTGGCGATGACAGTTCCGAACTGCCCGGAGAAATCCAACTTAAGTTATCCAGAAGCGTGGCCACGCCGAGTGAGGAATTTGCAAATAAAAAGCTATTGGAGGAAATAAAACAGGCTTTAACTGAATTGCCGCCAAAGCAGAGGTTAACCGCCATCTTACACGACATCGAGGGCTACTCCAAATCCGAAATAGCAGATATGTTTGAATGTCCGGAAGCGACCGTGAGATCAAACCTCCATATAGCCAGAAATAAGTTGCGGAAAATTTTGAGACGACGCCTGAAGAAAGGGGAGTAAAATGACATGCCAGGATACTCTTTCTTGTCTCGATCAATTGGTTGATAATGAATTGACGAACGAACAGAAAGCACAGTTGATGGAGCACATCGAAACCTGTGCAAACTGCAAGAGAGAATTTGAAGAATTAAAGCAGATTAAAAATCTGCTGAGTAGAGCCAAAGTTTTTGAACCGAGTGAGGAATATTGGTCAGAAGTAACCGGGCTTATTAAAGCCAAGACAATAGATGTCGAGCCGGTTGACTCTGACCATCGAACACACAACGAGCAATTATCCATAAACCGGAACGCCCTCATGAGATCAATAATCTCAACTGCGGCGGCTCTGGCCATATTATTTACAGCCCTGCTGCTTGGTTCTCAACAGAAGCAGGTTTCATTTGCCAGGACCGAATCCGGACGCCCTATTTTCGCCACTGCTGATGTCCGCGATCTTTTATCATCGGATAACAAGCCCCTCTTTTCATTTAAAGATCAGCGCCATTTGGCTCAGGGAATGCTTCTGGTTGGAATACCGGGGGTTCTTGGTAGATTTGCCATATTGCCGGATTTAATGATAATAACTGAATAATTTAAGAAATTGATTATAGGGAGTATTAGTTTGAAAAAAGTAACCGCCGCCATCCTGATAATTTTAAGTGTCATAATAATGATTAGCTGTGATCAGGGTCAAAAAAGTATCCTGCTTAGCTATAAGTTTATTCCAGACACAAAATTAGCTTATGAACAAGTCTTAAATCGAGAAGTCACTGTTACCGAAAATGATTCCATCGTAAAAAACTACACGACTTCGATTACAGCCACCGTAAAACAAACAATATCGGATATCCTTGATGATGGTTCAGCTACTATAACCGAAATGGATACCTGGTATTTTGAAACCCCATCGGAAGAAGACTCAACCAAAATAGAAAAAAAGGAAATGAGTCGTGAGCTCAAATTAAAAGCTCAACCCAACGGAAAAGTATATGATATCATTTTCACGGGTGAAGAGGATGCCGCTACGCGGGAATATATAAAGAGCATCTATGATCAGGGGATGCCTGAATTCCCCGCCAATAAAATCTCCCCTGGCGAGAGTTGGACACAATCGACTGAGGTGGTTTTGTCCGATGGTACGATCATGAAACCCTCCACTACTTATAAATTCAAAGAGATTAAATTAGTTAATGGATATAACTGTGCCGTTATTGAATGCGAAGGGACGCTGGTAATACCACTTGTGCCTGACCCGAAAGACACAACCATGCGAACTGGTGTGGACAATATAATGACTACCAGTACCATATACTTTGCAATTGATGAAGGTATAACAGTTCTGCTTCAGGAACACTGGGTTATTGATGGCCAGCGAAAGAGACTATCAAAAGGTGAGATGAAAGAATATTTCGTTAAAGTAATTACTGATTCGGAATATAAATTGACTGAATTTGTAAAACCGTAGCATATTATTTGTGATTATTTTTATAGTAAGTGACACTGAGTGACTGGCGGTTTGACTCAAGTTGTTATTTACAAACTATAAACTCTTCCCTACTTTACTCCCATGTCATTTAAAAGGGTAATAATAATAATAATCGATGCCTGTGGTGTTGGAGAACTCCCTGATGCCGGTGAATACGGCGACAATGGCGCCAGTACTCTTCCCCATGTATCCGAAGCAATGGGCGGATTAAATATGCCCAATTGCCAGAAACTCGGACTTGGAAATATTGTCCCAATTTTAAAGATAAATCCGAATTTTGCTCCCACAGGTTGTTTTGGTAAAATGAAACCAAAATCTCCCGGGAAAGATTCCACCAGTGGTCATTGGGAAATCGGGGGCGTTATTCTCAAAAAACCCTTCCCTGTTTACCCTAATGGATTTCCAACTGAACTTGTTAAAAAATTTGAAAAACTGACTGGTATAAAAACGATTGGAAATATGCCTGCCTCTGGCACTGAAATTATAAAAAAGCTGGGCGAAAAACATTTACAGACAAAGTCTGTGATTTTATATACCTCAGCTGATTCGGTCTGGCAGATAGCCGCCCATGAAGAAATCTACCCTCTTGAAAAACAATATGAGTATTGCCAAATTGCAAGAGACATGCTTACCGGAGAACACGCTGTTGGCAGAGTGATTGCCCGACCATTTATAGGCAAACCCTGGAATTTTACCCGTACTAAAGGGAGAAAAGATTTTTCCCTCATACCCCAATCTGACACCATTATGGATTTAATGCAAAAAAAGGGACTCTCGACTCTTGCTATCGGCAAAATATGGGATCTGTTTGCTGAACGGGGTTTTGATGATCACATTAAAACGGCTGATAATGATGAGGGTTTATCAGTAATTACTAATACTGTTGAACAAAATAAACAGCATAAATTGCTGTTTGCTAACCTGGTTGATTTTGATATGCTCTGGGGTCATCGTCGCGATGTTAAAGGTTTTGCAGGTGCATTGGAATCATTTGATTTTAAGTTAGGGGAAATTTTGACAAAATTACATTCCGATGATCTTTTGATAATAACTGCCGATCATGGCTGTGACCCTACTTATATCAAACATACCGACCACACCCGTGAATATGTCCCATTGTTGACTTTCTCCAAATCTGGCCAAACCGGAATCAATTTAGGAATTCGAGACTCATTTTCCGATGTTGCCTGTACCATTGCAGAAAATTTTGGTATAAAGCATAATTTCAGAGGAAAATCATTTTTAAAAGAGATAGTATAAACAGGTATGAAAATGAATGAAGATATTTTAAAAGATTTGAATCTTCGATTCGATTACGCTGCATTAAAATCAAATGTTACTGAAAAGGATATTATAAAAATCTGCCAGGAAGCTGTTGATCATAAATTTTTTTCCATTGCAATAAACCCGACCTGGGTTTCAGCAGCTAAAGAATTACTTCACAATACCGGCGTTAAGATATTATCTGTCAGTGGCTTTCCGCTAGGCGCCAACACTACAGACATAAAAATTAAAGAGGCCGTATTGGGAGTAAATGACGGTGCTCATGAAATTGACATGGTGGCAAATATTGGATGGCTGACAGCCAACAATTTCAAGCTGGTAGAAAATGAAATTATAGGTCTCAGGAATGCTCTCCCCTTTAATGTAATACTTAAAGTCATTATTGAAGCTGGAATGCTGAATAACACTCAGATGATTGACGCCACTAAAGCCGTCATAAACGGAGGAGCTCAATTTGTTAAGACTTCCACTGGATTTTTCGGCGGAGCAACCTTAGAACAGGTTAAGATTCTCTATAAAGCTGCTGGCGGTCAAATCGAAGTAAAAGCATCGGGAGGAATAACTTCCCTTGAGCAATGCCGGGCATTTATTAGTGCCGGCGCATCAAGATTAGGCAGTTCATCTTCAGTTTCAATTATGAAGGAGTTAAAAAACTGCATCAATAAGTAAAAATCATTTATTTAATAAAACAGGCTTTGCCTGCCTGTTGCATAATTGACTGTTTTTTATAATATTATTCGTATGGATCAGAAAGATAATAAGACAAAGCGACCATTTCTCGGCATGTATTTTAAATGCTGCCATGTTTATTCCCGTATATACTTAAATAAGGACGGGAAAGCTTTTGTAGGCTGGTGTCCCAAATGTATGAATAAAGTAACTGTTAATGTATCCCCGAGCGGCTCGAAAGACCGATTTTTTACAGCAGGTTAATTATTGATGGCAGCCCTGAAATCTAAAATTGTAGTAGTACCTCTTGGTGAAGTTGATTTTATGATAGTAAATCGACTCGCTGCAGATCTGGGTCCCATATTTAATCGCTCAGTTGATATATTAAAAGGGATGAAACTCCCCCAGGAAGCTCAAAACGTAATAAGCGGGCAATATTATGCCATGGTGATAATGTCCAAACTGGAACGGGTTAAAGCCAATTCCCGTGAAAAAGTGATTGGGATATGCGAAGATGATCTTTATCTTCCTGATCAAAATTCGATAATCGGCCATGCTGATGCTCTCTCCGGCACAGCAGTGGTCTCATTATGGCAAATTAGACAGGAGTTTTATGGCTTACCGGAAAACGATTCTCAAGTCTACCCCCGATTGTATAAAGAATCCCTGCATCAACTGGCCCATCTTTTTGATGTGTCCGAGTGCCGTAATCCCAAATGTGTCAATTATTACAGCCATGATATGTCGGATATTGATAATAAAGGGAATAATTTCTGCGATATATGCAAACGTAAGATGGTCAGTCTGGTCTGACGGGAATTGCCTCTTTTTTTATTATAAGATTCCTTCACCCTATATTTTCAATTTAATCACAACACAAGGTAAAATATCATGAATCTTGAACAGATTATAGATATGCTCAGAAGTAATCAGGTAATTAGTACTAACATCACCCACTGGAAATCATTCTCTGCCAGACCTCCAAAATATGTTGATTTCCCTCAGGATCTTAACCCAAGATTAGTGGCTTCACTTAATGAGACAGGAATTACAAAACTATATTCCCATCAGGGGGAAGCTATAACAAAAATTATAAACGGAGAAAATATCGTAGTAGTAACTCCAACCGCATCGGGTAAAACATTATGTTATAATATTCCTGTCCTTGATAAAATAATCAAAAATCCAAATTGTCGGGCATTATATCTCTTCCCCACCAAAGCTTTGGCACAGGATCAACTCAGCGAACTTTATAATCTAATACAAAATCTTGATATCGATATTAAAACTTATACTTTCGATGGCGACACGCCGCAAACAGCTCGAAGACTTATCAGATCGGCCGGTCATATCGTAATCAGCAATCCCGATATGCTTCATGCCGGAATATTGCCACATCATACCAAATGGATCAAACTCTTTGAAAATCTTGAATATGTTGTCATCGATGAAATTCATCACTATCGGGGAATTTTCGGTTCTCATCTCGCTAATGTTATAAAGCGTCTCCGAAGAATCTGCAAATTCTATGGTTCCAACCCGCAGTTTATCTGTTGTTCGGCAACGATTGCCAATCCGGTTGAACTGGCTGAAAGAATTACCGGAGAAAAGATCACACTTGTTGATAACAACGGCTCCCCGGCCGGAGCCAAGCATTTTCTGATATATAATCCTCCGGTTATAAATAAACAGTTGGGTATTCGCAAATCGGCTATTAATGAAGCAACCAGCTTAGCAGTCCTGTTCCTAAAGCATAAAGTACAAACGATAATTTTTGCCCACTACCGCCTCTATGTTGAAATAATGCTTACCTATCTGCGCGATGAACTTGCCGGTCAATTCGGCAAGGGGATAAATGTCGCTGGATATCGGGGCGGGTATCTTCCCAACGAGCGCCGTCGAATTGAACAGGGTTTGCGGAATGGTGATATCACCGGAGTTGTTTCTACTAATGCCCTGGAACTCGGTATCGATGTCGGCAGTTTGGATGTTTCAATTATTGTCGG
>JBDRQG010000388.1:0-3156 GCA_043826475.1 bacterium | reverse complement strand
GAATATTATAAAAAAATTAATGATGATAAAACTTTTATAAACAAGGAAACGAATCAATGAAGATCCACGAGTATCAGGCAAAAGATCTCTTTGCTCAGGCCGGTATTCCTGTGCCGCCCGGTGAAGTGGCGACTACGCCTGTGGAAGCATTTGAAATCGCCGAACGCATTAATCGTCCGGTTATGGTTAAATCTCAGGTTCATGTCGGCGGACGGGGAAAAGCCGGCGGTGTTAAATATGCTGAGAATTCGGAAGCCGCAAAAGTTCTGGCGACGAATATTCTTGGAATGGATATTAAAGGTCTGAAAGTTCAAAAAGTCCTGGTAACTTCGGCCGAGGATATCATTTCCGAATCATATGTCGGTATCGTTCTTGACCGCGCCAGCAAGAAACCGGTCTTTATGGTTTCTCCTGCAGGTGGGGTTGATATCGAGGAAGTAGCGGCCAAAACACCGGAAAAGATCTTTAAACTTGAAGTTGATCCGGTTCGTGGATTACAGCCTTATCAGGCAAGGAATCTGGCTTATAAGCTCTACCGCGATATCAATCAGGTACGCCAGTGTGCCGATATCCTGATGAAACTTTATCAAGTCTTCTGGAAATATGATGCTTCCCTGGTGGAAATCAATCCTCTTATTACAAATCCTTCATCGGAAGTTGTTGCTATTGATGCTAAAATCAACATAGATGACAACGCTTTATATCGTCAAAAGGATATAGAAGCCATGAGAGACCTTGATGCTGAAAACCCGGCTGAAATTGCAGCTCGCGAAGGGGATCTTTCCTACGTACAACTTGATGGACATATTGGCTGTATGGTCAATGGGGCCGGGTTAGCGATGGCGACAATGGACCTGGTTAAGAGATACGGCGGTGATCCGGCTAACTTCCTGGATATCGGCGGATCTTCAAACCCTCAGAAAGTTGTGACCGCTTTGAAGATTATTACCAGTGATAAAAATGTCAGATCTATTCTGATCAATATTTTCGGCGGGATCACTCGTTGTGATGATGTTGCCAAAGGTATTGTTACTGCTCTTGATGAATTAAAACCGACTATTCCGATTGTTGTCAGGTTGACAGGCACTAACGAAGAAGAAGGTAAAAAGATATTAGCAAAATATAACCTTCCGTTTGAAAATACACTTGATGATGTTGTTAAAAAAGCCATTGATATGGCCAGAGTTGAATTTTAAATCCGGGGATTATTGAAATGTCGATATTCATAAATAATAAAACTAAATTGATTGTTCAGGGAATTACCGGACGTGACGGATCATTCCACGCTGAACAGATGAAAGCTTATGGTACCAATGTGGTTGGCGGTGTCACTCCCGGCAAAGGCGGTACCAAAGTAGCCGGTATTCCGGTTTTTAATACCGTTGAAGAGGCTGTCAAAGAAACAGGTGCCAATACTTCAGTAATTTATGTCCCACCTCCATTTGCCGTTGATGCGATATATGAAGCTGTTGCAGCCGGGATTAAATTGGTTGTTTGTATTACAGAAGGCGTACCTGCTAATGATATGATGAAAGTCTATCCCTATGTTAAGGAAATGGGAGCCCGTCTTATCGGACCAAACTGTCCCGGTTTGATTTCCGTTGATCAGGCAAAAGTCGGTATTATGCCGGGAACTATCGTTAAGAAGGGGAGTGTTGGTGTTGTTTCCCGCTCTGGTACGTTAACCTATGAAGCTATCTGGGCTCTCACCGAAGCTGGTATGGGGCAGACAACCTGTATTGGTATAGGTGGAGATCAGGTTATCGGGACCAATTTTATCGATTGTTTGAGAGCTTTCGAGGATGACAAATCTACCAAATCGATTGTTATGATTGGCGAAATTGGCGGTTCCGATGAAGAAGAAGCAGCCAAATTTATCAAGAAGCATGTGACTAAACCGGTTGTATCTTTTATCGCAGGCCAGACTGCTCCTCCCGGAAAGAGGATGGGACATGCCGGAGCTATCATTTCCGGTGGCAGTGGAACTGCGGCTGATAAAATCAAAGCTCTTAATAATGCCGGTGTACCGGTTGCTGGTTCCCCGACTGAGATTCCCATGCATCTAAAGGAATTAATCAAGAATTTTGATAAGAGCAAAAAAGATTCCAAGGATAAAAAAGACAAGAAAGATAAAAAAGAGAAAAAGTCTGAATCTAAAAAAGCAAAAGTTGACAGTATTAAAAAGAGTGATTCTATGAAAAAAGCAGCCAAAAAAATGGCCGCTAAAAGCAAAAAGAAAGCTGATAAAAAAAGAAAATAAAGTAGACATCCGGATAAACGGTGTACAAACACACCAGAAATTTTGAGGAATTATAATGAGCGCATCAACTGATGCCGCGGGTGAAACTACCAATCAGCCCGCCTCCAAAAGCAAGATTGATTATTCAAAAGGTCCCGCCCCTTTGAATATAAATCTTGTCTGGTGCAAAGCCTGCAATATCTGTATTGCTCTTTGCCCGCAACAAGTATTTGAGCCTGATCGGGATGGAAAACCCCAGATGGCTCGCGCTGATAGCTGTACCCAGTGCACTATATGCTGGATACATTGTCCCGACTTTGCTATAACCTCTAATTACAAATAAGGAGGGACAGGAGAAAATGGCAAAAAAGAAAATGTTGTTACAGGGCAATGCATCCTGTGTTCAGGGGGCCTTGTATGCCGGTATGAAGTTTTTCGCCGGCTATCCTATTACTCCCTCCACTGAGATCGCTGAATTATCAGCCAAAGAGTTACCAAAAATAGATGGTAAATTTATTCAGATGGAAGATGAAATTGCCTCAATGGCAGCTATAATTGGAGCTTCCGTTTCTGGTGCCAAGGTTATGACCGGTACTTCCGGCCCTGGTTATTCTCTTATGCTTGAGAATATCGGTTATGCTTATATGACTGAAGTTCCAGCAGTTATTGTTAATGTACAGCGTGGCGGTCCGTCAACAGGATTACCGACAAAAGTTAGCCAGTCTGATACCATGCAGGCACGTTGGGGAACGCACGGTGACTTTACATCAATTACCGTTGCCCCATCAACTGTCGGGGATACCTTTTATGAAACAGTAAGAGCTTTTAATCTGGCAGAGAGATTCAGAACTCCTGTAACTGTTTTATTGGATGAAGTTATCGGACACTCTCGAGAGATTATTGAAATTCCTGATGAA
>JBDRQG010000387.1:0-4326 GCA_043826475.1 bacterium | reverse complement strand
CACCGGAGTATCCATCACCGTCAGTATCAACTCCGGGATTATCATACACTCTCTCTGACCAGGTTGAATTTAGAGCTAAATCTTCGAAATGCATGTTTGCATAAAAAGCTTTAGGGTTTTGGGGCATATTATTGTCCGCATTATTTTTGTCAGTATGAAGTCCTTCTCCACCCATATAGGCAAATGAAATCGGAAGAGTTTGCCCGACACGAATATCAAATGGTCCAAAGGAAAGTAGATATCTTGTATCCATCCCTTTAGCCCAGTCGGCTACCAGATTCTGCGGCGGATAAAGCCATAAAGAATCGGTCTGTTGGATAGTACCTACAAAAGCCTGATCATAATCAAATTCGCCATTACTCATAATATAATATTTGTTGCGATCACCCTCAGGAGTACCAAGTCCTCCAGTTCCAAAATCTCTGAAATCTTCCTTAATTCGACCAACCCCGGCTTTTTCACGAGGACCAAAATCTATAGAGGCGGAGCCACTAACCCACCAGTTGAAAGAGACAACCAGACTCTCCGCAGGGGTTCTTACTATTCGCATCGCAGTGAGATCCGGAGAAGGATGTGTTTTAATAAAATCACCTTCCATATCAGCTGTCCAGGCAACGTTGACGGTATCTATGAATTCACAGCCTTTGAAATCTGTTTTGATAGTTTCAAGGAAACCTGCGATATCATCAGAATATTGAGTTCCATCATCAAATCCAACATCAGCATCAACATAAAATCCCATATAAACATTTTCAAGATCTCTAATTCCTACATTTTTTATACTGTAATCAAATAGAACAAAATCTTCAGCATAAGAATAAGACCAGGCATATGACCGTTCTGTAACGCCAACATATAATGGTTTGTGAGGTTGTCCAAAAAGATCAGGATCGATGCCAGCTGTAAAAGTGTCAGAATAAGTACAAATATAATCCTCTTCTGAAACAGCATCTATATATCTGGGACTTTCAGGATCGACATTTGATCGATAAATCATATCTCCAAACGGGGATTCATCAGGTGCAAACTCCCTTATAAAAGACCAACCATCAGCTCCAAGAGAAACGGCTGTATCTCTCCCGACAATTGCCCCTATCCAGAATGCACCAGCAAAAAGATGTCCGATATTAGATCCTTTGGGATATTCACATGACGGGACCTGGCCACCGGTAAAACAATCACCCCCACCTGCAGCAGCAAATCCCCCGCCAAAAGTTGCATTATTATTAATCCCAAGCACGATTTTTCCAACTCGATGAGCTGCCCGGCAATCAGCATGATTTACCGATGAGAATTGTTTATTATCTTTTTTCCCCTCTCGATCAAATTCAGCGCGACTGTAAATTGAACCGGATATAATCAGAGAAAAAATAATAATAAAAATTAACTTTTTGCGCATATAAATCCTTGTTATTCCTATATAAAAACGATTTTGATCTTATCCTTGTTTAATCACCAGTTACCAAAATTAAAATAACAACATAACTTTAAAAGCTATTAAAATAGTCATCCTTGCGCAAGGAAATTAAATATTTATGAAAATTATCAATTCATAAAAAAGAGCCTTTCATAAAATAAAAAGCTCTTTTTGTAAATTTAAATTTTAGATCAGCATCCACAGGGAGGTGGACCACTCTTAAAAATATAGTTGACTAGATAAGTCAAATCGGCAACATTAACTCCATTTCCACAATCAACATCTCCACCCTCATAGGGCACTGGTGGATTCCCTCCTTTAAAAAGATAATCAACCAGAAAAATCAGGTCGCTTACCAATACCCCTGGATTTCCATCAACATTACCTCTTGGAGTACAAATTGAGATAGCAGTTGAAGTTGACTTGACTTCATAATCCAAATACCTGCCATTGAAACTTGGCAAATAGCTACTATATCCATCAAAGGAAATAGTTGATGTTTGACCCGACTGGGCAGAAACAGGAATATTAAAATAGAGTTTAATAATATCTCCATCACCAGCGGGAAGGTCAGGCAGGGAGCCGAGGGGGTGAGTTGTTAACTTTAATGTCAGTCGCTTCGCAAAAGTGTCAGAATGTATTTTCTGCACCAATGAAAAATACTCTGTTCTGCATCCGGTTGTTAAAAAGGTATCAAAGACAATATTAAGATCACCCGGATACTCAATGGGGATCACAATTGATCGTAATGGCAGTGTATTTATATTTTTTACGATAACCTCGATAGTCGTTCCTGCACTGCAACTTATGGTATCATTAGTTGTCATACTATCAGCTAATGCAATAATATAATTTTGGCGCTGAGAATTTCTGATGTCACCAGCCGCGTTGATTTGAAGGCTTACAGTATACCAACCCGGGGTATCATAGGTGTGAGTAGGGGATTGCAGGTTTGAATATTTGTTGTCACCAAAATTCCAATTCCAGGTATCGACATTTAAGGTTGAATTTCCAGTAAAATTAATATCATAAGGCACCCAGCCAACAGTTGTGTCAGCCGTAAACCAGACTCCAATTAATGCTTTAATCCCGCCTTCCATATCGGGAAGAGGACCTATATGTTTTGAGCTTGCACCTTGGGGAGTAGAATAGGTTGTTAAAAATTCTCTTAATTCATCATGTGCAACCACCATCGAACGATTTGCCAAAGAAACTCCCTCAAGGATAGCACAGGCTCCGACAATAATAGGGGAGGCGCTTGATGTTCCCGCGAATGAAGATGTGTAATAATTATTAGCTCCGGTACCAAAAAGATCGCCATATCCAAGGGTATAGACATCCCAAGTTCCAAAAGCGTGGACATCTACTCTTTCTCCGTAATTCGTAAATGAAGCAGGATAATGACTGGAGTTTGAGGCTCCCACAATTATGGCTCCGGAAAATCTGTAGGAAGGATCAAATAATGAGCCGTATATGTTTGTATCATCAAAATTTTCCTCACCATTACCAGCCGCTTCCACTACGATTCGGCCTAATGCTGAAGCTTGAAGAATCGCATCAAAATTTTCCTGCCAGTATTCCATAGCCACATAACCCATTTGACCTGAATAGTCCTGGAAATTGTAATGTGGCCCCGGGGCATGTAATTCGATCAGGATTATATCACCAGTATCAGAATTGTTTGTGGCTAAAACTAGCGCATCAGCAGTTGACATAGAGCCAATTGAGACCGTTCCCAAATCAACATTGAAAGCAATACCCGTCATCCCATAACTATTAGAATCCGCGGCAATTTCACCCAAAACAGCAGTTCCGTGGTTCCACCAACCCGGATCATCTATTTTTGTCCCGCCAATATGAAAATTATCAGTCCCGCCGTGAAGATCTTCATGAGTTTGAATCCAATTTCCCTCAATATCGATAACTTTGATTCCATCACCTTTACCTCCCGGATAACTCCAACCATAATAGGCATTGATTCCGACCGGTGCCGGCTGGAGATAATATTGAGATGCCTCCCAGGCTGGTGTGAGTTTTACTTCATCAATGCTGGCTGGAACAGGTTTTGGAGCAAAATAGGCAATTTCCACTATATCAAGTTTATTAATATCATTTATTAGCTCGATTTTCTCTTTACTCGTCATATTACTTTCAAGATTCAATTGATAATATAAGCTTAAATCGGCCATCTCTTTACCTGTTTTCGCCATAGCCGCCAGACGCATTTGATCTAGAATAGTCTTCTCTGTAGTAAAACGAGATTTAAAATTTTGGGTTTTATTATTTGAATTTATAAGAGAGTTTAACTTGTCCCAACTTTGGCCTGTTTTGATAAACTTCTGGCCGTCAAAAACCGGCTGTCCCATTCCTTCCTTAAGTTTGATTACAATTTCACTGAAATCTTCGTTTACCGGAAGAGAATTGTAAGACGGTTTTTCTGCAACTCCTCTCTCAATCGTCGGTGATACTGCGGCAGAAATCATATGGGAATGAAATAGAATTACAAATACCAGCAAACAAATATAATTTTTCATTAAATGTACTATCTTCACACCATCACCTCACTTATGTGATTTTTTGAGTTTCCTGTCAGGCGGTTAGAACATAGGTAAAATAGCAATATATTTAATATTCGCAATATAAATATTATTTATAAAATAATAAGATCGATAATACAAACCCATAAATTTCAAATCAGGGGAGAGGTCCATTTTTGAAAAGGTAGTTAACTAATTTAACCAAATCACTTACATTTGGGTAAGTGCCCGTTTCTTTGCACCAAGGAACATAAGGACATGATTCCTGATTCCACGTTTTAAACAGATAATTGACAAAACAGACGGCATCAGCGACGTTAATATCCCCGTCACCGTTATTATCGCATTTTATATAGTGGGAATTTAAAGTAA